>JAANXD010000039.1 GCA_018263435.1 Candidatus Scalindua arabica
GTGCTTCATCACTTGATGGGTTTACGTAAGTTACGCAACCTCAAGGTTGCGGCTACCCGCCCGAACGTACTGTTCGGTACGGGCGGGCAAAATCGATCAATTTAGGAATAAGATAAAAGCATGGGAATCAAGTTGGTACCTTTTATTGTCCTGGGTTTGTTGAGTATTCAATCAATATCGGTTGCTCAACAGACGAAAGGGCCTTTCCAGACGGTAGGCCAGGAAGACCTCGAGTGCGCAATGGAGGCGGTTTTGGAGAAGGAGACCGGTTCAGGGCTGGCCTACGACCCAACTGCCACACCAAACGGTGTAAGGTATCAGCTAGATGTTATTGTTTATCTATTAGAAAATAAGGTAAGGCAAGATCACAAATCGCCGGAAGAAACACTCCCACTTCTTGTCGGTTATAAAGAGTGGTATCAGGCTTTTAAGAATGTGAATTGCCAGGATCAGGATGTCCCTGAATATGTAGACAGAGCTTACGAATATAAGCAGAATCTGGTAATCGACTATAACAGGAATAATGTAGTTAAGGAAACATATGATACCGATACCCCATACCTGGCTGCCAATATTACGCTCTTTTGGGACTCCCCGGAAAAGAGCTTCTCTTATAAAGACTTAGATTCAAAACCACCACTAAAAATTATATATGAGAGAGTCATTACTTATCGATTCCTTAAATACAAAGAAGACAATCTTGTTGTATGTGACCAGATAAAGGGGCTAAAAGGAAAAGCCCTTAAAGGTTTTCTCAGAATCTTTGGGAAGGTCCATATGATGCAATATCGAACCGTAGCCGTGAAAGATGGGCCTCAGTATGTGTTAGTGGGAGTAAGGAAATTTCGGTGGCTTTTCGGTCCGAATATAGATTTGACTATAACACCTGACGGGGTTACTCTGGACGGTGTGCCTGACAATGAGAAACAAAGACTTCGCCGCAAAATAAGGATTCAGTATGAGCCCCTGAAACCGGGTTAAATATTTTGATTCAGCCGGTAAACGTTTTCCGGCCACTGCCCCTTTTTTTATTGTCCTACTTGTCTGCCGGATGGTAGGGGGGGCGCCCTTTGTCTCCGCCTGACAAACTGGCAGACAAGCGTGGAGCGGTGTCCAATATCTTTTCCATTGCAAAACAACCTTGCACTCTTATAATATTTAATCCAATTGATAACAGGTGTTGTTGCTTTTGACTGACCTGTCATTTTGTTTTTTTAATTTTTTGTTTTTACACCGAATGAGTATCGAAGAGAAACTGGATTTAGAAGAAATTAATAAAAGCTTTGCCAATAAAGAGAGCAAAGAAAGAATCAAATGGGCCTATGAAACTTTCAAAGAAGGCCTGTTCTTAACAACAAGTGGCGGTAATACTTCAGCAGTTTTACCTGACCTGACAAGAAAGGCGTTAGGTTTCTGCCCACCTGTAATATTTGTAGATACAGGATATTTCAATGATTGCACACATAATATGCTGAAGTATCTGGAAAAAGAAGGAAACGATATTAGAATTTTTAAAAGCTCAATCTCTAAAAAAGAGATTGAAGAGAAATATCCAGGCTGGAGTGATCCGGAATCAGATTATTTTGATGAGGTTGTATCTATTATAAAACATGAACCTCTGAATATGGGATTAAAAAAGTTAAAAGTTAAAGCATGGCTTGGAGGAATCATGAGACATGAAACAGAAGAGAGAAGAAAAGCAGATTTTGTTCAACATAATAATGGTTTATACCAGATCTTTCCTATATTAGATTGGGACGATTGTAAAATAAATGAATATCTTATGTTAAATAAATTACCGGTTAATCAATACCATTTTGATATTACCAAAGGACCCGATCAAAAAAGGGAATGTAATATATGGAAAGAGTGTGGGATAAAGCGAAAAGATTAAAAACCCTGATTAATACAACAAGGAGAATTGAATATGAAGAGGCATTCCGGTGTTTATATGATTTTGATAGTTTTAACGCTTTTTATTCAGCAGATTATTTCAGGCTGTGCGACAACGGTGACAAAGGAGGAGCTAATCAGAGAGGCTCCGCTTAAAGAAGAGGTGGTCAAGGAAGCAGCTGGCCCGGACGACCAGAAGCTTTACGAGGGCAAATGTTCTCCCTGTCACGTACTGCCCGACATTGGAGCTTATGGTTATACCGCTGACCAGTGGGTAAAAACAATCGACGGCATGCATAATCCCGCGGACTACAGTGCTTTTGTATCGGAAGAAGAGGACGCGAAGATAAAGGCCTATCTGAAAAGTAAGAGTCAATAGAATAAGTGCCTACCTGTCCGCCGGTTTGTTAGGTGGGAAGTGCATAGTGAAATAGGACATTTTTTCAATTTTCTCAAGCTTGATGTAATCGATCTCAATCCTGTGTCCTGTATGCCAACCATAGGCGTCAAAAAGGAGCCAGAGCTGGTCATCAGGTAAGCGTCCTACAGTGCGGGACATTTCTCCCCTGCCCGGAATTGCGTACGTGATCTTACCCGTCCCGGTATTGTATGTTACTATTTCAGTAAACCATTCACGCCAGGGAGGGATCACATGCTCTTTTCCATCATAATCAAAATAGACACCATCAGCAAGATCCTTACATTTATAAAAGTATCTGTACTGAGCAGCAGGTTTTCCATCTCTATTGATAAACGCAGTGGTATTTCGGAAATTGGTATTTGGAAAGATGCGTACCCTGCGGGTAAGTCTCAGAATATCACCGCTCTCAACGGAAAAAGGAATGGACTTGACTGCCCCGCCGGCATTTGTGAGATCATTTGAAATCACAAGAACACCATCTTCCTCATTGACAGATGCGCCAGGTATATGCGTCCACGGTTTCTTCTTTGAGATGCCTATATGGGCCCATTTTGCTTCGTCAAAAATTCCGTCATTAAAATCATCTTCAAGTATTACGGCAGACTGAGCAACAGCTCCTCCTCCTTCTGCCACATCGACACCGTCTGTCCGTAACATAATATTATGAGAAATAATAAGGCCACACAACAGGACTAATATTTTTTTCATTGTAACTCCCCCCTGGGGATTGATGATTGGCGATTGAAAAGAAAAAACCATTCACCGCAAAGACGCCGAGGATTTGCTTCTCCTGTGACGAAAACTATAATTTATGGCGTTGATGATAATATAGGGGCTCATGAATATGATCAGATGCCCTATTTTAGTATTCCATGATTCATGGAAGAAAACCAGTGCAGCGCTACCAAGAATAACATATATTATGTAAACAATAAGATGGGTAGATATCTGCTTGAATTTGTTACCTTTTTGCATATAAGTCATTGTATTCTATGCTTTTCCCTTTATTAAATTTGTACAAAATTGCTATATGATTCTGTTAATTAATTATCGGCAAACAGGCAGAATCTTTTATGACCCTTTTTGCTTATTCGTCAGTAGTCATTAGTTGTTCTCAGCGTTAAATATATCTTTTATTTTGCAAAACAGCCGCTTTGCAATCCATAAGATTGGACAGTGTCAGACCAAATATACGTTGACTGAAATTTGGAATCCACGCCCTTGAATATATACGGCAATGCCGTTTGCCCTCTTTTTCCCCGGCAGGGCTCAGGTAAAGGGCAACATCATATCCTGCCGCCTCTCGGGATATATTTTCATGTTCCCTTTCCCAGATCTCTTCATCAAATACCAGATCGAGTCCGAACCTGAAGAAACTCTCACCTAATGGTGCCTCGCAATATAAACGGTCTTCTTCCGGACTATCTTTGAACTGAACTATGAATACCCCGTGCCAATCTCCCTCCGGAAGGAAATCATCTTTCTCCAGTTTAAAATCGTGCTTGGTACATGCAAAATCCAGTATCTGATCTCTGATCGCCTCCAAATCAGATTTGTCAGGTCTTCTCTTTTTCTTCATATTGAAACTATACTTTTAAGGCGCAATTCTTTCAATACCTAAATTCGTTAATGGTCATTAGTCAGTAGTTTTCAGGCTATTTCATATTGACATTCAACTGATAAAGAGTAAGAATAACTGTTTATTTTTATTACCCGGCAGCACAAAAAGTAATGTCAGCAACTATGAGGTCTATGGAACTTGTACCATTTAAACAAAAGCATATACGTGAAATCCTTTCCTGGATAAAGAGCGAAACCGACATGATTCAATGGGCCGGTGCGACCTTCGTCTGGCCTTTGACACAGAAGCAGTTCCGTGAGCATCTAAAGGCGGCAAGGCTGGAGCATCCCACTCTCTATCCGTTTGCCCTTGAAAAGCGTGGAAAGATTGTCGGCTATTGTGAAATATCAGATCATCGGCGGCGATACAACTCAGCAATGCTTTCGCGTGTCATTATATCAACACGTTATCGTAAAAAGGACTTTGGAAAGTTCATGGTCAAGCAGGCTATGCAATATGCATTCGGTGATCTGGGGCTTCATCGTCTGGGTCTCGGAGTATATGTCTCCAATAAATCCGCCATAAGGTGTTATAAAAAAGCAGGCTTTGTCCTTGAAGGTACGTTAAGAGAGGTAGTAAAGGTTGGCAATTCGTACTGGAATTATCTGAGAATGAGTATCTTAAGAAAAGAGTGGGAATGCTGACCATACTTATCAAATGGAAACAGGCCAGAAAAAAAAGATATTTATTCAGGAAACTCTCCCGGACACGGACTTAACGCAGGAGGATTTATCCGGTATGCGCCTAGCCAGCTGCAAGGTTAACTCCTTTAAGCTGCAGGAGGGGCGCTGCCGTTATTTACGAGCGCAGGATAGCCGCTTGCAGGATTTTTCTATCGATAATGTCCTTTGCGATAAGGGGTATTATCAGGATTGTCATTGGACCAATTTACAGGTCCGGGATTCCTTTCTTACCGCAAGCCATTTTTCCGGGTGTAAGTTTGAAAAGACGGTGGGAAAGCTGAGCATATTTGGCATGTCTACCTTTTACGACTGCACGCTCAGTGAATCCAACTTAAGCGAGGTTTCATTCAGCGGCTCATGGTGGCATGACTGCCGGTTTGAGCAGGAAGATTACACTTTTGTCCGTTTCCCATCCGCAGTCTTTATTGATACTAAGTTCGTGGGATGCCGTCTGCAAAAGGCTATCTTCAGGGCAGCAACCTTTATTCGGTGTAGTTTTGAGAATTGTACGCTTGCCGACGCGGTATTTCATAAGGCCCGGCTAATAGATACGAAGTGGATCGATACCGATATCAATCAGGCAGCTAATCTGGATGAAATTCGGTATGAATAGTTACTTAATGTGAATAAATACGAAATCCGAATATCGAAATACGAAACAATACCAAAATTAGAATTCTCAAAATTCAAGACAGGATGAATCATTACTTGTTTAAGTAGTTTTGAGCATTAGAATTTGTTTCGTTATTCGTGCTTCGATTTTCTGATTTTTCATATTTTTTTTTGAATTGTATGATGATGACCGATCTGATATTCAAGCGTTTTACCGTGGGGGGCTACGGAATCAACGGTTTTCTGGTGGCTGATCCCGAAACCAGAATCGGAGTTTTTATCGACCCGGGCGGCTTTAATGCTGAGATAGAGGCATTTATCGAGAATCGGCAGATCGTGCTCAATCATCTCTTTTTTACGCATGGCCATTGGGACCATACCGAAGGCGTGCCGGAGTTTGAGAGACGCTACAAGGTCCAGAGCTATGCCGGCAAGGGAGAAGTCAGTGCTGTTAAACATCAGTTACAGGGTGGTGAGATGATCGAGGTCGGGAATTTGAGATTTGAGGCGCTTTCCACACCTGGCCATACCCCACATGGAATTTCGTTTTATGTGTCGGGTTGTGTGTTCACAGGCGATTCTCTTTTTTGCGGATCAGTCGGCGGAACAGGCTCAACAAAAGCAGCACAATATCAGGTCGATCACATTCGCAAACATATCTTTACCCTGCCGGATGAGACCCTGGTATTTCCTGCACATGGCCCAATGACCACAGTGGGAGTGGAAAAATATTCCAATCCCTTCTGTAAGGAATGACACGAATTAGCACGAAAAAAACAAAGAAATAAGAAGCGAGAAGAAAGAGGCAAGGGGATTTATGATTCCCGCCTAACAAACCGGCGGACAGGGTTGATTGTTGATCGACTAAAAAAAATCTTTAACTTTAAACTTTAGCTCACTTTAGTCACTTCAAACTTGTTTAATTGAATTAATAATATAGAGGAGGGTGTGTTTTGGCTTCAAGAATTGTAACTCATGGCGGCGGCGCTCACATGGACGACCTGATCTCTGTCTGCATTGTGCTGGCCATGAACGACGATATAAAATGCGTAGAACGCCGGCCTGCAGAACCTGAAGAAATTGCCGACCCTGCAGTATGGGTGTTGGATCAGGGAGAGGTTCACGATCCGGAAAACAGGAATTTTGATCATCACCAGTTTCCGGCAGACACAAGGAAGTGTACATTAAGCCTCGTTGCCGACCATTTTAATCTCAAGAATGATCTGGATGAAACGGTCTGGTTTCGAGTGCTTGTGCTTGATGATACTCTGGGTGCGATTCGAACTGCCGGAGAGCTTAACTGCAGTGCCACTCTGCTGAAAGGCCTGCTGAATGGGCCGATAAACGAATTTGTCTTAACCAGATTCGAACAGGCAAAGAGACTCGACTCAGACAGCGAACTGCTAAAACTCCTCACGGCAATAGGCACTCACATAGTCACAAACATCAGAGACAAGAAAGAGCGTCTTCAGCTCATTCGGCAAAAAGCGGAAGTTGAAAAAGTCAACGGCCTGAAAGTGCTTTTCTTTATGGAGGATGTGCCTGATCCAAAATTGAGTATTGCCGAATATATAAAGGAAACAGGTAAAAACACGGGCGTGGTGGTGGTTGCGAATACGCGTGAAAGTGGATGGTCACTCAGCAGGGTTGCCGATAACCCCCGGGTCGACTTCAGGCGTATTAAAGGTGCTCCGGATGTGCACTTTGTACATGCAAACGGTTTCGTCGCAAAAACCAGACGAATCGAGAAACCGGCAATCATTCGCCTTTTAGAGACGGCAATTGAATAATTCTATTTTTAAGTCAAGACTATAACTAAAATTTAAGTTTAAGAGTAGGATGAGCACCATCAATTATCTGTTTACCTAAATTTATTGAATGATCATTTGCCTCTTCCTCGGTTTCAAAAGCCTCTTCACAATAAAATGGTTGTGTTTGATAGCCATCGGAACTAAGCTTGTTGATATGAACAGAAGTCATCCAGACATCACTACCAGCTGACTTTGATGTTGATGTATCTAAATCGTAATCTTTATAACGTACAGTCATGATTCTCCCCTTTAATTAATTTGATAATAGCGTAACAATTAATACAATACATCCTACCCTAAATAATACCTCTGTCAATTAAAAGATTGTCTATCAGGCAGAATCATGTGGTGAATCTGAGGCGGTGTTACCTTTCTACTTGACTTCAATTTTATGTAGTATACAATTTAGTTCATTACTATTTTAAAATCTTATCATGTAGGCGGATAATTCATGTTTAAAAGGATGCGCAATTCAAAAGGTTTTACCCTATTAGAACTTATTGTCGTAATAGCAATCATTACGATTTTAGCAGTGCTCGTTATGTCTTCGCGTAAAGAAGCTGAAAACAAAGCGAAGAAGACAGAAATCACAGAGAAATCGCAGTCTGTAGACCATTAACTGTAAAAGCAGGCGCGCCTTATACCTTTTGTCTAAACATATACGAATATAATAATAACTGGTTCCTGAATGAGGTTCGAAAGGCGCCACGTTTTTTCCACGTTCTTACGGAAGAAGAAATCCTGCCATTAAGTATTGCGATTTCCCCGTACTTTCTTCTAAGGCGGCATACAAAGTCCAGATCTTCACAAACCGGCATTTCTCTGAAACCGCCAAGTTTCTCAAATAAAGACCTCTTCACAAACAGTCCCTGATCTCCATAAGGCAGTTTGAAAACCATTGAGCGAAAGTTTATGCCCCTTTCCAGCCATTTGTAAGGGAATTTATCAGACAATAATCTGATCTGAAACGCACCGCCCGCAAATCTGCCGTTATCAAAAATCTGCCGGACCTTCAAAACATCCTCCCCCGGTAGTATGCAATCTGCATGGAGAAAGAGGAGAATGTCGCCTCCGGCGCATGCCGCCCCATTATTCATCTGAATGCTCCGGCCGGCGGGGGATGAAACGACTTTGACGTCGCTGTGTTGACCGGCAATCTCTACCGTACTGTCCGTACTGCCACCATCAGAAACGATTATCTCAGTACCGGGAATATTCACAACTGTTTCAAGACACTGGCTGATTGTCTTTTCTTCATTAAGCGTTGGTATTATTATGGATATTTTTTTAGCTGTCATAAATGTAATTCACCATTCAACGCAGAGGCGCAGAGAAAAACTAAAATACAGGTTAAAAGACGAAATACAGACACGCGTTGCGAATTACTCGTTAAGGTTGACTACTGACCATTGACTAGTGACCAATGACTAATTTAGACTTTTTATTATTTAACAAGCCCATACTTGAAGATGGTATATATAATTTTCACTCCTGCGCGCACTGTTCCTGAAAGAGTTCCGGTGATCTTCGATTTCCCGACACGCTTTCGATACCTTACAGGTACTTCCGCAATCTGAAGCCCTTTCTTCAACGCCTTGATCTGCATCTCAACAGTCCATCCGAAATTTTTGTCGGCCATATTCAAGGCAAGTAGTGCTTTATAGCTGATTGCCCTGAACGGGCCCAGGTCTGTATACCTGAACCTCCAGAATAAACGGATTAGCAAAGCGGCCAGCTTATTTCCAAAAAGAGCCTGTGGAAGTAACGCGCCCTTTTCTCTCTCTCCCAGCATTCGAGAGCCTATAACCATTTCTGCATTGCCGGTTATCATAGGTTTCAGAATTGTATGTATATCCTGAGGGTAGTCACTATAGTCGGCATCAAGAAAAACGACAATATCAGTATCTTTTTTTAGTTCGGATATTCCCCTGAGGCAGGCGGCGCCATAACCTCGTAACGGTTCTGATACTACTTTTGCACCAAGAATCGTTGCCACATTAACGGTATTGTCATGACTTCCGTTATCCGCAACAATAATCTCTCTTGCCAGCTTTTTGGGAATGTCATTCAGAACCAGGCCAATAGATTCTTCTTCGTTTATGGCAGGGATTATAATAGAGATGTACGGGCTGTGATACATGGTGCAGGATATTCAGACACGAATTACACAAATTAAGGAATTTAAGAATTACTAATGACCATTGACTAGCTTAGTTATTCAACAATTACTCCGGCGTATCCGACTACATGGCCGTAATCACCGGTAATATCTCCACTGGTTTCGTACCTGGTTAACTCCGCTTTCGTCGCCGCCCTCTGCTTTGAACAAACCAGCATTGAGATTGCGGGGCAGACCCCACACATGGTAACGTCCTGTTCCTGAACGACACGGTGAAGCCCTTCTTCCCTCAAAGCAACTATTTCTGCTATTGCAGACTTATCTTTCTTGTTTACAGATTGTTGAGACTCATAGTGGGTCATATCAGACGAAGCGACAACAAGGGCATCGGGCCTTTTTGTTTTAAGAACATCCCCAATAGATTTACCAACCGTGCTCAAATCTTCAAAATTATTCGACCTGATTACAATAACCGCGATCTTAACCTGCGGATTGCTATATTGCAGGAATGGCAGTATAACTTCAGCAGAGTGTTCGTTTGTATGGGCAGACTCATTTTTCTCAATCAATTCACACGTACCCAGTATCTCGTTGACCAGCTCTTCGTCTGTTGGGGTTTCTCCGAGCGGTGTTATCCAGCGCCCTTCCGGCCAGATTGAATAAGGCTTTCCTCTTCCCGAATGATTTGGCGCTAATATCACAACAGTATCAGGAACCTCTATCCTTGAAAAAACACTTCCCATTACACCGCCTGAATATACATAGCCGGCATGCGGAGAAATTGCGCCCAGTACCCTGTGCTTTTCCGGGCTATCGGTCATGAGCGTCTTGAGTACGCCTGCCAAATCTTCCTTATTTCCGGGATAAAAACTTTCTGAGGCTATTGGCTGTCTATCCATTTTTCCAGATCTCCCTGGACTCCCTGCGAAAGCAGGGGGGGATTCACCTCCCTTTCAGGAGGATTCCATCTTTTTTTTCTGTACCCTCTGTGACTAAAAAATGAAGAATAAGGTGAAGTTGAGTCTATCACTGAATTATATTTGTGTCAAAACCTTTTATTTGATAAAATCGTTTTTTCTAAACCGGCATGGTTTAATACGTTAACTTTTTTTAAATCAGGGACTGATATGACAACAGCACTTGCATTATTATCCGGAGGATTGGACAGCACTCTGGCCATACACGTAATTAAAAAACAGGGAATCGATGTTATTGCCCTGACCTTTACCACGATTTTCTGTCTCTGTACATCCAAGGGTAATTGTAAACTGGAAGCGGTAAAGGTTTCTGAAAAACTCGGGATACCGGTCAAGGTTATAAATACAACCCGCAGTTTCCTGGAGATTGTAAAGAAACCAAAACACGGTTACGGTAAAAATATGAATCCCTGTATTGACTGCCGAATAAATATTTTCAGGGCGGCAGGTGAATATATGAAGGAAATCGGAGCGGACTTTATAATAACCGGCGAGGTGCTTGGCCAGCGTCCTATGTCACAGAGAAAGGACGCCATGAAGACCATTGACAGGGAGGCTGGTTTAACGGGGCTTGTAGTAAGGCCCCTCTGCGCAAAGCACCTTGAGCCAACAATTCCGGAAAAGACGGGACTGGTCAACAGGGATGAACTGCTGGAGATTAAGGGCCGTTCGCGAAAAGACCAGATACAACTCGCTGATATTTTTCAGATGACAGATTATCCTTGCGCATCCGGAGGCTGTCTCCTCACCGACCCTGAATTTGCCAACAGGATTAAAGACTCATTTAATCATGGAAGCTCCGACCTGAGCAATATTAAATTGTTAAAGGTAGGAAGACATTTTCGCCTTGATGACAAGACCAAAGTAGTTGTCAGCCGGAGGGACGAAGAAAACCAATCCCTGGAAAATCTGGCGACAGACCATGATTTCCTGCTGGAACTAAAGGATATCCCCGGGCCGCTGGCAATAATCAGGGGTGAAGTTAATGATGAAAAGCTGAAGATCGCTGCACAGCTGACAGTAAGAAGCAGTAAAGCGAAATCTGATCCATCTGCTGACGTAATAATATCAAAGGCTCAGCCGGGTTCTATGCAGCGGGTCATAAGCGTTCCTCCAATCGACCCGGAAAAGGCGAAAGAGTTAATGATAAAGAAAAAGAATCCCAAAAAAGAAGCTGTAAGTTAAAAGACACTATATAATGCGGCTTTTATCAGGAAGGAATGTTATTTGAAATTTACCAAAATGCAGGGAATTGGAAACGACTATGTATATGTCAACTGTTTTGAAGAGAACGTAGCAAATCCGTCAAAACTGGCAATTGCAATAAGTGACAGGCATTTTGGTGTTGGAAGCGACGGCTTAATACTCATAATGCCCTCACAGGTTGCTGCTGATGCCAGGATGCGTATTTTTAATGCCGATGGCAGTGAAGCACAGATGTGCGGCAACGGTATAAGGTGTGTCGCCAAATATTTATATGAATCGGGATTAAAGAGAGGCGATAGAATGACGATTGAAACATCTGCAGGATTGAAGGCAATAGAGCTGACCGTCTCAGACAACAATGTTTCTCAGGTAAAGGTGGAAATGGGAACTCCCCGGCTGTTTAGAAGTGAAATACCTATGTCAGGCGAAAACATACAGGTAATAAATGAACCGCTTCGGGTCGGCGGCGAAACTTTAAATATCACGTGTGTTTCTGTGGGCAACCCTCACTGCATAACCTTTGTCGATGATGTTGACGCGGTACAGTTAGATGTTGTTGGCAAAGCAATTGAAAATCATGAGCTTTTTCCCGAAAGAATAAATGCCCATTTTGTACAGCAAGTGTCTAAAAACAAAATTAAAATGCGCACCTGGGAAAGAGGTTCGGGTGAAACCTTAGCCTGCGGAACTGGAGCTGTTGCAACCGGTGTTGCATGTGTTTTGAATAAATTAACCGATAGAGTAGTATCTGCTCTGCTTCCCGGCGGGGAGCTAAAGGTTGAATGGGCAGAGGATAACAAAACCTACATGACCGGCCCTGCAGAGTTTGTCTTTACCGGTGAGTGGGATGAAAACAATAACACCATTTCTTAAACAAAAAAACCTACCACATATTACACGTCGAGATTTTTAGCATCCAGTGCATGGGTTTCTATATATTCGCGTCTCTGCTTTACATCCTTGCCGGATAATATACTGAACGTCTCATCTGCTTTTATGGCATCTTCAATTTTTACCCTGAGCAGCGTTCGTGAATCAGAATTCATAGTTGTTACCGCCAGCTCCTCTGCGTTCATCTCTCCAAGGCCCTTATACCTCTGGATATCGAGGCCCTTTTTTACGGCCTCTTTTATCTTTGGTAAAAGCTCGCTTAATGAGTATATGTCCAGCGTGGTATCATCATATTTCAGATTTGCCTTGGGGGGGTTACCGTTTTCTGAACCTTTAAAGAAATCTTCTGCATTAAACCCCTCTTTTTCTATCATTCTTACTGTATCTTCTATTTTTCTGCTTTCCGGAAACTCCAGCCTCTCAATGGAATCTTTATCGGCCTCGCCTTTCGCTACATCCACATCCACAACCTCAACATCTTTTCCTTTTACCTTCTGCTGCTCTTTTATTAAATTATTCAGCTCCTCGTCTGAATATAAATATTTTTCCTGCCCGTCACAAACCGCCTTAAACATGGGATAATTCCCATTACGTTTTTTCCCCAGATATTCCTGAAACGATATGCCTATTTTACTCTGCTGTTTTTTCTTTATAAAATGCCATTCGTATTCTTCCATTTTTTCCAGTAAATCCAGGAATTTCCTTAATTTTTCTCCTGATAGTTTTACCGGCTCTTTTTTGCATGTCTCGACTACTGCTTCATCTGCGCCCATACCGATCAGAGACTCCTGCAATTCTTTATCGTCAAATATATACTCCTGTTTTTTCTTCTTCTTAACTTTATAAAGCGGCGGCTGTGCTATGAAAATATTTCCCCTCTCGATCAAGTCCGGCATTTGCCTGAAGAAAAATGTTAACAGGAGGGTTCTAATATGCGCACCATCAACATCTGCATCTGTCATAATAACTATCTTGCCATATCTCAGTTTCTCCGGATCAAATTCTCCCACTCCTATGCCTGTACCAATAGCGCTTATAAGCGTTCTAATCTCCTCGTTGTTAAGCATTTTTTCTACTCTTGCTTTTTCTACATTCAGTATTACACCTTTCAGCGGTAAAATCGCCTGATTTCTTCTGTCTCTTCCCTGTTTAGCCGTTCCGCCAGCAGATATTCCTTCTACTATAAATAATTCCGTAGAATGTACATCGTCACTGGAACAATCTGCAAGTTTCCCCGGTAAATCTCCTCCTGTTAAAGCGCCCTTCCTTCTTGTCAGTTCTCTCGCTTTCCTGGCCGCCTCTCTTGCCCGGGATGCTTCTAACGCTTTATTTACTATTGCCCTAGCAGACTTAGGGTTTTCCTCACAATATGAACTCAAACGCTCATTTGCCAATGCCTCCACCAGGCCCTGAACGTCCCTGTTTCCCAGTTTCGTCTTGGTTTGTCCTTCGAATTGCGGATCCGGAACTTTTACGCTGATGATTGCAGTAAGCCCTTCCCTGTAATCATCTCCTGTGGGGACCTTGCCGTCTTTCAAGAGTTTGGCGTTCTTTGCATATGCATTCCATGTTCTTGTAAGCGCCGTTCTGAAACCGCTCAGATGCGTTCCTCCTTCCATTGTGTTTACGTTATTGGCAAAGGAAAAAACTTTTTCGTTATAACCGTCGTTATACTGCATTGCACACTCCACAGAAACGCCCTTTTCATTACCTTCAAAATGTATGACATCTCTGTGTATCAACTCTTTTCCCCTGTTTAATTCTTTTACAAATATCTTTAATCCGCCATCATATTTAAACTGTTCCTTAACCTCTGTTCTCTCATCGATAATAGTAATACCAAGGCCCTTATTGAGAAATGCAAGCTCTCTGACCCTCTTTTTCACTATATCAAAAGAAATCTCTACTTCCTCGAATATAGAAGCGTCTGGCTTGAAAATAATCTTCGTACCCCTTTTTTTTGTTGCGCCTCTTTCTTCAAGTCCTGTTGTCGGCAAGCCGCATTCGTAACGTTGTACATACATACTATTATCTCTTCTTACCTCGACCTCCAGCCACTCACTCAGCGCATTTACTACAGAAACGCCTACACCATGCAAGCCCCCTGAAACCTTGTAGCTTTTGCTCTCAAACTTACCTCCGGCATGCAGTGTCGTCATTACCACCTCCAGTGCTGGTTTCTTCATTTCCTCATGTTCGTCTATTGGAATGCCTCTTCCATCATCCAGCACCATAACACTTCCATCAATGTTTAATTTAATCGTAATATTTTCGCAATACCCGCCCATGGCTTCGTCAACACTATTACCCACGACCTCTTCTATTAAGTGGTGTAGACCTTTCTGCGTGGTATCTCCAATATACATGGCAGGCCTTTTTCTGACCGCCTCTATACCACCCAGGACTTTTATAGACGTTGCATCGTATTTTTCTGCTTCACTCATTATATTGAAACTCCAATTTTTTTCTAAAAGACACCTACTCGAAATTTAATCTCTGAAATGTGCCCTTTTTTAAATTCATTCTGCATGGATACCAGCAGTTCCTCTTTTTTGAATGTAGAAACATGGTGTAACCATGTTGCTGAGTCCACCTCTACATAAAGAACCCCATTTTTAACCTTTCTCACTTCTGTATGACTTGATATTTCCTCTCCCACAGCCTTTCTCCATTTTTCTCTCAGGCTTTTGTTTCTGCTTCTCACTCTTTTAACAGCGGCCGCGGTGTCTTGCAGCATATCACCCAATTTTTTTACCGCTCTTTTGTTTCTTCCAAACTGCTCTCTCATGTTGTGTTTTCTTCTCCTAAATTCATAGGCATTATCACGTAAGTACACCCTCCCCCGGCTTTAAATACTCCTGCCGTTCCCTGGTCTTTCATGTCCAGCTTGATGTCCTCGGTATCAACATTCTTAAGAAAATCCAGCACAAAATCAGGGTTTAACCCTATTTCCAATTTATCCCCTGAATATTCTACCGGCACTGCCGTCTTTGCCTCGCCCACGTCGGGTGATGTACAGCTTATCTCAAGTGTTTTACCGATAAACTTAAACTTCAACAGCTTATACTCATCCGTTGTCATAATAGATCCCCTACGAATTGCAGTGGTAAATTCGTTTCTATTAAGAGTGGCATGCTTATCAAGATTAGATGGAATTACTTCCTCATACTTTGGATATTGCCCCTCCAACAATTGTGAGCACAGCGTTGCGTTTTCTGTTTTTACAAGTATGCGCTTCTCTTCTACCCTCAACTTCACAGCACCTTCCTGTTCGCTTATTATTCTAAGTATCTGTGATACACCCTTTATAGGAATTATACAGCTTCCTTTAATACCATCTGGATTATCTATCTTTTTCTTCACCTCCGCTAATCTTCGTCCGTCATTTGCAACCATTTTTATATGTTTTCCGCTTATGTCCAAAAATACACCGTTGGTACCGAATCTCGTCTTGTCACCTAATATGATAAAAGATGTTTTCTTTATCATTTCTATTAATATATCTTTGTCTATTTCTATATATTCTTCATTTACAAATTTAGGTATCGTTGGAAATTCTTCCGGATCCAGACACAAAATTTTGAAATAACTGTTTTTCCCCTCTATTACACATTTCTTATCTTCTTCTGTTATTTCTATGTCATCTTCCGACCATTCCTTTACTATTGATGCAATTTTGTTTTCCGGCCCAACCATTTTGCCAGGTTTAATAACGTCGACTGAGCCTATTGTGTAACTCACGCTGACTTCCAGATCGGTAGTAGAAAGTTCCAATGTTTTACCTTTTGCCACAATTTTAACGTTTTGAAGCATTGGATTTATATTTGTACCTGATATAACACTTTCTACGGCATGGAACCCTTTTTTAATTGCTTCTTTATTACTTTTGATTTTCATTTTATTGGATTAGAACCTAGTTTGTTGTAGATAATGTTTTAGTTATATATATAGTATATAATTAAGAAAACTATTATACCTATAAGTATTATGTAGTCATATTAAAATATAATATATAATATTTACTATTTTAATCTGTTGTTAAATAATGACTTAGGGCTTCCATCTGAATGATGTTTAAAAGAAGATTTCTGGTCAGTTTCTGGTAAGAAAAGCCTTTGTTTATACTACAAAACTGTGAGTTTTTTTGTCTGTGTCATAACGGTTCGTAATAACTGGAAATGTATCTACAATGTATGAACAGGCAGCTTATTGCTTGCGTTGTTTTTTGATTGTGGATTCCAGCTTTCTTAATGTGGCGGATATATTTCGGTCTTGTTTTCTAAGATTTTTTATTTTTTCATCAGCGTGCATAACGGTTGTATGATCACGACCACCCATAAAACCTCCTATTTCCTCTAATGACAGGTTGGTGAGTTTTCGGGCTAAATGCATTGCGACTTGTCTGGGCAATGTAATGGACTTAAGCTTTCTTTTGGAATGTAGCTGTGAGAGTTGGACTCCAAAATGTTTAGTAACTATGCCTAGTATTTCTTCAATACCTATATAGCTTCTATGCTTTGTGGGTCTGCCGATTACCTGCTTTACAAAGTCCAGGTCTATCTTATTCTCGCTTACTATTGCATATTTATTAATATTTGTGAGCGTACCCTCAATTTCTCTTATACTGGAAGTCGCGTGTTCTGCCAGATAACGAGCCACGTCGTAGGAAATTTCCATATTCAAGTGGGCCGTCTTTTTTTGAATTATAGCAACACTGGTTTCAAAACCAGGGGGGTCTATTCTGGTTATAAGGCCCCACCTGAACCGTGAGATGAGGCGCTCTTCTATTGCCGGTATCTCTTCAGGAGGACAGTCGCTTGATAAGACAATTTGCTTCTGACAAGTGTAAAGAGCGTTGAAGGTGTGGAAAAACTCTTCCCCGGTGCTTTGAGAGTTTGCCAGGAAGTGTACATCATCAATCAAAAGAGTGTCGATTTCCCTGTATTTGTTTCTGAAACCGTCCCAGTCGCCGGTCTTTATAGTGGAGATATAGTGGTTAACGAAGCTTTCACATGGCATGTATAAGACTTTTTGTTCGCCGGAACGTTTTTGTAATGCCAGATATATGGATTGAAGTAGATGTGTTTTCCCCAGGCCAACCGGGCCGTGGATGAATAACGGGTTGTAAGCCGTGCCGGGAGACTCAGATACAGCAAGTGCTGCAGCATGTGCCAGGCGGTTACAGGGCCCTACCAGGAAATTATCAAAGCTATAATTCCTGTTTATGTTGGAGCGGTTTTTCTCTTTTGGCGGAGGCTCGTTACTTTGAACAGAAGGCTCAGGTTCTTTAACCTCTTTACTTTCAGTGACAAGTTTTACTTTATAACAGGTATGTGTTACTTCGCCTAATGTTGAGGAAAGAATATCTGTATAGTTGTTTTCTATCCATTCACCGCAATAGGAATTTGGGGCAAGAACATAAGCCTCGTCTGCATTAAATCTGATTAACTTCAGGCGTTCAAACCATGTTGTAAATTGTTGTGAGGTGACCTTCTCTTTAATTTTCTTCTGGACGTGCGTCCATATTTGTTTTTCGTTGTCAGGTTGATCGCTCATGAGGTACTGTGAATGGCTTTAGTATGTATCAATGGGTTTTTTCTATTAACTGTCCGCTGTTTAATTCCGTGGTTCTCGTGGTACCTTGTTCAAAAAACCAGGTCAGAGTTTCTAGTTGACCGAAACGCTTGTAGAAGTTGAGAATATGGATATTTTTCTCAACAGCTACGGGGGGGCGAAACCGACTTCTATTTTCCGCCCAAACAGGCCATGGATACTATGGCAAAAATGTGACGTGAATTGCCATCAGGGCCGAAGGTAAGATACTTGCAGATTATACGGTTATGTATCTAAAATATCAAGCAGGAATTGGATATATAAATCATTATTTTTAGTAGTCGGAGCGGTAATTAAAGCTATCGCCATGGCGATATTTACAAAAAACATAGAAGATGCGGAGATTAAAAATCTCTTGACAGTTGGTAACGCCTCTGTTTTAATTTTTAACCTTTGTTAACAGCTATCAATAATGTTTTTTTTACAGGGGCGAATTTTCACTGTTTAGACAAGGCAATGTAATCCTATGGTCAAAAATCTCGTAATAGTAGAGTCTCCGGCAAAAGCAAAAACCATCGAAGGTTATCTGGGCAAGGGTTTTACTGTAAAATCGTGCTTCGGCCATGTTAGAGACCTTCCTAAGTCTAATAGTGCTATAGACATAGAAAACGGCTTTCGGCCTACATACGAAATCCCTAAAGAGAAAAAAGAGGTTATAAGAGAGCTAAAAAAATCAGCAAAGAACGCAGAGGTAATATGGCTGGCGACTGATGAAGACCGTGAAGGAGAGGCGATATCATGGCACTTGAGCGAAGCTCTTAAATTGAATGATAAGAATACGCGTAGAATCGTTTTCGGTGAAATCACAAAACAGGCAATACTTAATGCTATTGAATCACCAAGAAGTATTGATATCGGCCTTGTCAATGCACAACAGGCCAGACGGATCCTGGACAGGCTTGTAGGATTTGAACTTTCCCCAATTTTATGGAAAAAAATCAGACGCGGCCTTTCTGCAGGAAGGGTACAGTCTGTAGCGGTAAGAATAGTGGTAGAAAGAGAACGGGAAATTGAGCAATTTGACTGTCAATCATTCTTCAAAATCAGCGCCGAGTTCCTGATTGGCGATAATAAAATATTAAAGGCGGAGCTGTCTGAAAGGTTTTCCTCAGAAAAGGAAGCCCAGGACCTCCTGGCCAAATGTATTGGAGCCACGTACTCAATAAAGGATCTTGTGAAGAAGCCGGGGCAAAAAAAACCGGCGGCCCCGTTTACCACGTCTACGTTACAGCAGGAAGCCAGTCTTAAGCTCGGGTTCTCAGTAGCGCAGACTATGACCCTGGCACAACGGCTATACGAGGCAGGCAAGATTACATATATGAGAACGGACTCTGTAAGCCTCTCGGAACTGGCCATGGATATCGCGGCAAAGGAGGTAACATCTGCATACGGCGCCGAATATTCAGAAACAAGACAGTACACAACCAAGTCAGGTTCTGCTCAGGAAGCTCACGAAGCCATCAGGCCTACAGACTTTTCAGAAAAAAGTGCAGGCAGCGACAGAAACCAGAAACGCCTCTATGAATTGATATGGAAACGGGCAATTGCTTCACAAATGGCCAACGCCAGGATAGAAAGAACCACGGCAACTATCGGCATCTCCACCGTTCCCCACACCATGAAAGCCACAGGCGAGGTCATCACATTTGATGGATTCCTAAAGGTCTACCTTGAAACAACAGACGAAGAAAAGGAAGATGAGGAAAACAAAGAAATGTTGCCACCGCTGAACATTGGACAAGAGCTCAACCTTGACCAAATGAAGGCTGTTGAACGGTTTACAAGGCCGCCGGCGAGATACACAGAAGCAAGCCTTGTTAAGAAACTCGAGGAGATGGGTATCGGCAGGCCATCTACTTACGCGCCTACCATTTCTACCATACAAAAAAGAGGATATGTACTCAAAGAACACAGAGACGGCCGGGAGAGGCAATATCAGGAACTGATCCTGGCAAAGGATGAAGTTAAAGCATACACGAGGACGGAAATTACAGGTGCAGAAAAAGCAAAGCTTTTTCCAACAGACGTGGCATTGGTTGTCAACGACTTCCTCGTCGCAAATTTTCCAAGAGAATTAGATTATTCATTTACAGCGACCATAGAAGAAGAATTCGATGAAATTGCCACCGGCAAGCTGGCGTGGGACAAAATGCTCAGCAACTTTTATGGAAGTTTCCACGAAAAGGTGAAAATTACGGATGCAATAGACAGGTCAGAAGTAGACACCTCAAGAGAACTTGGCAAGGACCCCAAAACAGGCCGAACTTTACTGGTCAGGCTAGGACGATTCGGCCCGATAGCACAAATCGGAACTATCGAAGAACTTGGAGAAGAAAAACCTAAATATGCCAGTCTGCTGAAGGGACAGCGGCTGGACGCCATTACATATGAAGAGGCCTTAGAATTATTTAAACTTCCAAGAGAAGTTGGAACTTATGAAGACAAAGAAATAGTTGCTGCAATTGGCAGGTTTGGGCCGTATATCCGGCACGACAGTAAGTTTGTTTCCTTAAAAGATGATGATCCATATACTATCGTCCAGGAAAGGGCCATTGAATTAATAGAAGCCAAGCGTAAAGCTGATGCTGAAAAAGTCATTAAGTCATTTGATGAAAACCCGGACGTGCAAGTCCTAAACGGACGGTACGGACCTTATATAAAGGTTGGGAAAAAGAATGTTAAGATCCCTAAGGACAAAGAACCCAAAGACCTGACCCTTGAGGAATGCCTTACTCTTGCCGAAAATGCTCCTGAAAAAAGGAGAAGAGGAGGGGGGGGAGTAAAAAGTAAGCCGAAAACAGAGAGTAAGCCGAAAGCAACGAAAACAAAGAGCAAACCAAAAACTGCTACTAAAAAAAAGAAGAAGTAAACACCGTGAGCCGAAGAAGAATTAATAATTCAGGGTAACATAGCCCTTTGATTTGATAAACATAGATACCGGCCTACCCTTTTCAATAAACCCCTGCAGTACTGACTGGAATTCATTAAGTGAGTTAATTTCACTGGAACCGACTTTTAGTATTATGTCGCCGGGTAATATACCGGCCCTCTCTGCCGGACTATCGCTTACAACATGCCTTACAATTACTCCGTGCCGTTCTTTGTCTCTGTGTGGCAGTTCTTCAATCGCCAGGCCCATGCCCAGGCTTACCTGCCCGAGAAGAGTCTTGATTGTTACGTATCTCCTCCCTGACATGCTTTCAGGTTGTTGATCCATTTTGATTGTCAGCAGCTTTTCTTCTTTATTGCGAATGATTTTTACCTTCACTTCGCTGTCAATAGCCGAGACCCTTATGGCTTTCTGCAAGTCGTCTATATTTAGAATTTCGTGGCCGCCAAACTCAATGATGACATCTCCGGGAAGAATCTCTCCTCTTGATGCAGGAGTCTCCTGCCATACTTCAGAAATAAAGGCACCTTTATCAGATTCAAGCTGAAACTCTCTCAACACATCGCTTTTGCTTTCTAAATTCAGATATGAGGCTAGGTCATCGCTTATATTCTGAAGCCCTACACCCAGGTAGCCCCTTACGACTCTGCCTTTTTCGATAAGATCAGATATGACTTCATTTGCAATATCTATGGAAATTGCAAATCCTACTCCCTGAAATCCTCCAGTGCGTGTTGCGATAGCCGAATTAACACCTATGATTTCGCCTCGCAGATTCACCAGCGGGCCGCCACTGTTACCCGGATTGATTGCTGCGTCCGTCTGAATAAAATCCTCGTATGCAAAAGGCTGCGCAAATGGCGTAATATGTGTTCTCCCTTTTGCACTTACAATACCCGAAGAAACGGTCTGGGTATATCCAAAGGGATTGCCAATAGCAATTACCCAATCTCCAACCTTTACACTCTTTGGGTCTCCAAGAACCGCCTCCCTGAGATTGTCGCACGTAATCTTCAAAATTGCCAGGTCAGTGTTTGCATCCTTGCCAACAATGGCAGCATCATATTTGTCCCCATTAGATAATGTAACTGTTATCCTGCCGTTTTCAAAACCATCAATAACATGACAGTTGGTAAGGATATACCCGTTTTTTTTAATTACGATTCCGGAGCCAAAACTTGGCTTATTAGAATTCTGGGATTTTTTATCTCTTTTTTTGGGAGGGACAAAAGGTGTAGGCCTCTCTTCGTGGGGGTTCGTAGCAGTGCCATAAGTGCCTTCTGCCACTATGCTCACAACCGAAGGCGCCACCAGACGTGATACCTTTTGGAAAATCCGTACAAACGGATTCACAACCCTTTCAAGCTCTAAAACCTCTTTCCTTAATTCTTCAGCGTCTTCTGCACATACCTTTTGGCTGAGCAAAAGCAGAGAAATAAGGCAAACTATTATTTTAAAACGCAGGAAATTTGAAAATTTTGTATACATAATTAAAGAAAATTGTATCAAAAAGATCCCCTTTTACAACAAATCATTTGATTTTTGTACATGCCCTGTTACTATCTAACCTGTTACCCAATAACTCTATAATAAAAATGAAAGGCAAACTTATTGTTGTTGAAGGGACGGATGGAAGCGGGAAAACCGTTCAAACTAACCTTCTTGTGGAAAGACTGTCAAGTCAAGGTCATAAGGTACAGACGACAGATTTTCCGCAATATGGCAAATCGTTCTTTGCGAACATGATAGAGAAATATTTGAAAGGTGCATACGGCTGGCCGCAAGAGTTAAGAGACCATCTTGAAACCCACCCGCTTACTAAAGGGAAGACTGAATCTGTTGAGTCGAGGCCTGATGAAGTTAATCCATATCTTACTTCCCTACTTTACGCAGGCGACAGATGGGAGGCGGGCGGCCAGATGCATAAATGGCTGGATGATGGAGACATAATCATCTCCAACCGATATGTATGCTCAAACATGGCACATCAGGGAGCAAAGATCGGGAATGCCGGGGAGAGGAAAAAGTTTTTCGAATGGATTGAAGAACTTGAATACAAAGTTTATGCCATTCCCAAACCGGGCCTTACTATTTACCTGCATGTCCCGACAGAGATATCCCGGGAATTGATTAAGGCTAGGACAAAGGAGTCAGAAGGCTTGAAATCGGAAGCGGATCTACACGAAGAAGATCTCGGATACATGAAGAGAGTACAGGAAACATACATGGAGCTTGCTGATAGTGATAGTAACTGGTTTACGATTGAGTGTACAAAAAACAATCAAATGAAACCGAGAGAAGAGATAGCGGAAGAAATCTGGAATACTGTCATGAAGATTGAAGATTGAAGATTGGTGCTTGACGATTTTAAAATGCCTTTTTTTGTATTTTGAGAATTTGTATTTAGATATTGTTTCGCCTGCCTGCCGCAGGCAGGTATTTCGTACTTTGAGTTTCGGATTTATTTTTAATGACTATTATACACAGAGGAGTAAGACGATGAAAATATACAAGCTAATACCAAGGAACCCGGAGTCTAAAGTTTGGGGAGGAAGCTCTTTCAAGGGTGCGTTAATCGTGAGGGCAGAAGAGTCGGATAACGCCCTGAGAATGGCAAGGTTAAAGTACAGGACAACGCAAGCGCATCAGATAGAATCGCAGGAAACAGCGTACGGTCCCTGGACAGGTGCCAATACTGACTTCGAATATGTAACCGATTCTAAATATGCTATTGATGGTGCTGAAGAAATATTAGAGGAAATCTCTTGAAGGATTGATTTGCTTGGCGGTGTTCTTGTTTCTCATCTATTCTTTGGTATGATTAATTACGCTTGAAGCAGAAGACAGCACATTTTCACCTTTGATTTTCCTAACCACTTTTTATGTTTTCAGAACTTTCCGCCCCTTTTTTTTACGGTTAGGCGGTTTGCCTTTATTAGAAATAGTTAATTTCTTTGTATCATCTGAAAGTAGTTTTTGTTCTGTATATTTCTTTATTCTTAGTTTTGACAACCTTGCATATTCCTGCTCAATATCATATCCAATATAGTTCCTTCCATCTTTTAAGGCAGCAAGGCAGGCGTTGCCACTACCACAAAATGGGTCCAAAACTATGTCTTCCTTAAAGGTGTACAGTTGAATCAATCGATGTGGTAATTCTTCTGGAAATGGGGCAGGATGCCCAATGCTTTTTGCTGAAACGGCGGGAAATGTCCAAACGCTTTTAGTCCATTCTAAAAAGTCTTCCTTGGCAATGGTGTTTTCTTTGAGTTGGCGCTTTCTTGAGTAAGATTCTTTTGAAAAGACCAGTATGTATTCATGAATATCTCTTAATACTGGGTTACCAGCCGATAGCCAACTGCCCCAAGCTGTAGATGGGCTTGCGCTTGAAGCCTTATTCCAGATAATTTCACCTCTCATAAGAAATCCAATGTCAATCATGTCTTCTATAATATAACTATGCAAAGGAATATATGGTTTTCTGCCAAGATTAGCAAGATTTATACATGCTCTGCCCCCCGTAACTAACTTCTTGTAAGTTTCTCTAAAAACAGTTTTTAGTAGAAATCTGTATTCTCGCAATGATAAATCATCATCATACTCTTTTTTTACATTATAAGGTGGGGAGGTGACCATTAAGTGAACACTATAATCAGGAATTTCATCCATTGTTTCACTTGATTTGCAGTAAATCTTATTAAGTTTTTTAGAAGGAATAGTTTTTTCTATAATTTTTACTTTATCTATTGGTTTCTTATCGGCATACAATTTACTATTATAAAATTCTGATGAATCATGGTTAATCCTTCCTGGTGTCCCAAATGAACTCGTCTTTGTTCCACTACGATTATATTTTTTTATATCAGACACTTTTTATTTACTCCTTGAGTTATAGAATAAAGCATTTGGCTTTAAAAGATAATGGATATCATTTAGATATTTCATGATACAATTTATCTAAACGATCTTTACAATATAATTTTGCTTCTGGAATGCCATTAAATTGACCGTGAGAATACCTACATTCTGCGTGCATCTCTATGGTGTTATTTTTGCCATGTCCATTCAACCGTATAACAACTTCGAAAGTAAATAATACATTTAATTGTGATTTGGGAACATTAATATTTATTGTTAAAGAAATTATATCACACTTGTCTTTAGATGGTACTTTAAAAAGGTTAGGAATTCCATTTAAGCATTTTCCGAAATAATATTCATCTTCATAGATTTGCAATATTTCTAACACTTCATCAGTGTTATAGTTACGGCTAGACCCCAAAAATCCTTTCAGATTATGGCCTGCTGCTTCTGAACATATCTTCTTCAAAAGTAAATATTCGTTATCTTTCTTTTCTAAATTTTCTTTTATCCATTTGCTAAACGTGTGTTCGATAATGTCATTTGAAATATCTCTATTAAATTTCTCTTCAGATATCTGAAGGCTAATTGGTATGCATACTTTTTTGTTTTTAATCTTCTCAAAAACTATTTCATCTTCGATTAGTTTTATAAAATATTTTCCTTTATATGAGAATATGATAGAACCTTTTTTTGAATTTCTTGCTTTCTCAATCAACTTAGAATATGCATAGTTAAACCACTTTTTAAATTCTTTTGGCGCAAAACGCCTAAATACATGAATGTTTTTAAAAGGTTCTTTTGGTTGGACCAATGCATTTAAATAATCTGAGAATGCAGGATTTTTTAAAATATAGCTATCCTCTTTTAGAGAAAATCCTGTGTCGTTGATGGTTATATCATATGGATACTTAGACCCTACGTGTTTTCCCGTCCAACAAATCTTGCCTTCTGGGTTTAATTTTGTGTAAATGCAATTTCCAAGAATAAATCCATTATTTATTATTTCAATTTGTGAACCGTCAAAGCTACTTATAGACTTTATTTTGTTAAGTTCAACATTATGCTCTTGTATATTTTCACAAAAGCTTTCAGCCATGTTTAGAAATAAACCAGGATTCCATTTATTAATTTTGTTGCCTGCTCGTGCTAATCCAATACCAACGATTACACTTAATTCCCTTAAAATAGTTTTCTCCTCCGCCATGATATTTCTTTTTTTCTTTTCTTCTACGGTAATATCTTGAATTATGGGGCCAGTGCCAACGAATATAAATGTATGTGAAAATCTTACTCGTATAAAAACAAGTAAAACTATCTTTTTGAAGATATTTAAAATGTGGTAAAAGTGAATTGTAACTGCTTCTAGTTCAGGGTTATTATAAAAGAGTAGGGGTGTTTTGCAAGGCAAAAGACAAGATTCACCGCTCCCCACCAGGACACTGATTTCCCCGGACAAAAAGCGCCGAGGACAAGAAAGAACGCAGAGGATAGAAACAAGAGATAGAGGAGGGAGGGTAAAATATGAACTCTAGTAATTGCCCATTTTAGAGACCATTTTTTACAGTACAAAGAAAATAGGCTTATACACCAAACACCAAAGATATTACACACTTCGATATTGTGTATAAGCCTATTAATTTATATCCACTGGGAGGTTTATAATAACTGCTTAACGAAAAACAAAAAACCTTTTACTAGGAGTTTGGTGAAGCCCTGATTGCCCATTTTAGGGATTCAAAGTGTGAATGATGGAAGCAACAATAATTAGCCTCCCAGTGAAAAACTTTGCTTCCATCAAAATTGCGAGTATAAATCATAAATAAAAGTTTTCAATAGAAAAATACAAAAATATTTAGAAAACTTTACTTTAAATATTCTGGGGACAGCTCCCGTAAAATAAATATATATGAAAAATCTTACTCGTATAAACAAGTAAGACTATCTTTTT
>JAANXD010000004.1 GCA_018263435.1 Candidatus Scalindua arabica
GTTGGAACAGGCCATGCGATCGGCCCTGTGCTCAGGAAGAGTCTCCATTATCGAGTTTAAACTTCGCAAATGCCAAGCAATTAAGACAACTGGACTCATGTAGATAAGCCTATTGCATAATTTATATTACGCCCTAAAGGGTGCTTTTGGCAGGGCTTGTGAGGAGAATTCCGGCAAGAACCTGCTCCCAATTACCGCTTACGTCACTATTTTGTGCAATAGCTCCCGACGGACAATCATTGATAGGGCAAAAGGCGCTAAATATTCCAACATAATATTATTATAAAAATTGCTGTCAAATAGACTTACTACCGGGAGCATTAAATAGTTTACATTGAAGCATATTGAACATGCTTTTCATTGAAATAATTTTTGACTATATATGGCTGACGCTGACGGCTTCTCAAATATGATCGAACATTTTTAATGAGATGATCTCTGGAATAAGGTTGATTACGTTATTAAAGATAGCAAAGCTGCAGAAAGTCTGCTCAAGATAGCAATACACGAATATTATACCTATACTCATTCAGTAAATGTTTCGGCCGTAGGTACTTTGTTTGCACAGAGCCTTGGCCTGGGGGTGAAGGAGTTAAAGGGTTTTTGCGCAGGAATACTTTTGCATGATGTTGGCAAGACCAAAATCAGCACTGATATCCTTAATAAAAAGGGCAAATTGACAGAAGAAGAATTTGCAAAGACAAGGAAGGGTGATAAATTACAAACCGGAAAATAAGAACTTGATGATAACCTTTCCCTGTACTCTTACTTTTAACCAAGTCTCTTAATCGCCTCCCTTGCCTCCGCCAAAATAAAAATTCCTAATTCATTTTTAAGCTCCTTTTGTGCTCTCTTTTAATGTATTACAATAATATTTTATTTGCTTTTCTTAATTTTATGGGGTTAGATTTATCTGAGAATAAATAGTTTGTGTATTAAGGAGTGTAAACAAAAATGCAGGATATAAAAGTAAGTAAATCTATTGCAAGGGAGTTAATAGCCTTAATTAAGGATTCAGGTGTAATTAATCAACTCGACATCACACCGAAAGAAATCCGTATAGGAGTGTTTTATACAGGAGTCGTATTGAGCAGTGGTCATGCGGGTATGTCATATACTCCTGTTCAGGAAATACCTGAGGCGGTGTGTTGCCCGCGATCACACGCCAAGATGCCTGCTGCTGGAGAGCTGCTAAAGATGCAGATTACAGGGCTCATGGATTATGCCCTCGATGATAATGCTCTTAAGGCAGCCGTTGGCATGGCAACATTAAATGCGCTCTCTTCTATTTTGCTGGCAGACGACACTTGTAAGTACAAACCTTCAGCTTATGGTAATGCCCTTGATCTGGTGGAGATTGCCGCCGACGATACTGTTGCAATGGTAGGGGCATTTCCACCATTTATAAAAAGAATCCAGGAGATTACGAAAAATCTTTTTGTGATTGATAAAAACCCGAGGGTTATCGGCAAGGGTGATACGATCAAAATAGAATCAGCAGACCGTTTGAAGGAAATTATACCTCAGGCAAATATATTAGTTATAACGGGAGTTACACTCGTAAACCACACACTCGGTCCCATACTGGAGCTTGCAAGAAAAGCAAACGAGATTGTTGTTGTTGGCCCCACTGCCAGTGTTTACCCTGAACCCCTCTTTAAAAGAGGAGTAACCGTTCTGGGTGGTGTAAGAATTACAGATGCGGCCAGAATGATACATCTAATTGGTGAGGCGGGTTCCGGATATGACTTCTTTGAAAATTGCGCTGAAAAGGTAATAATGCGTAGTGAGGCGATCCCAGTCAGCTAATTTAAAATAAGTGACTAAAGTGAGCTACCCGCCAAAAAGCACGTCGGGCAAGAAGTTTAAAGTGCCTAAAGTTAAAGGCGCTTTTTCTTTTGACAACAGTTTCCCTTTGCGTGAGTTAGTCTTTTATCTGCGAAGATCTGCGTCCTATGAACAGATTCAGTCCAGGAGATTCATAACATCCGATGGTTTCTTGATCAGTATCTTTGCCCCGTTTCCCTTTAATTCTTCAGCTGACCGAAAACCCCACAGCACTCCAACTGGGAACATCCCCGCTGCAATAGAGGTTTTCAAGTCAATCTCTGTATCGCCGAGATAAAGAAACCCTGATGGCGGAATGTTCAGTTGCTCAGCTATTTCCAGTGCGCCTGCAGGATCCGGTTTCTTGGGAACGTCGTCACGCTGGCCAAGGACTACATCAAAGTTCCAATCAGACAGGAAACCTTCCATGCACTTTATTGTATATTCGTGCGGCTTATTAGAAAGTACAGCGACCTTCAACCTGCGGGCAGTAAGTGTATCCAGCAGTTCCGGAATTCCGTCGTAGAGAGCTGTCTTCACATTCCAATTACGGCCATAATCTTCCAGGAACGCATCAAGGCACGGACGGATAATAGTATCGATTCGTTTATCTTCAGGTAATGCGCGGATAATGAGATTGGTAGCACCATCACCCACAAACCGGCTGTAAGTATCCATGGTGTGAACAGGAAATCCGTTTTGTTCCAGAATGCGGTTTGCAGCATCACCTATATCTTCTATCGTATCAAGCAGCGTACCATCAAGGTCGAAGAGTACCGCTTTGTATGTCATAAATGTCCTTTCAATTAATTAGAGATAAACTCATATAAGAACGAATAGAATTCTCTGGCCTTATCTATCATGAGCCAATGAAATGCATCGTCAAAGGCCTGATATTCAAGATTGTTCTCCTTCAGGAAATCAATCGTTCCGGAAGACACACTCTCTGTCCCATAACAAAACACCTTTGGTATAGAGAGTGAACAGTATATCCGGCCTGTTTCGCTTTTATGTTTTCCCTGCAATTCAGTATTTTTATTAAATAGCTCCCGGGCGTTTGCCAGAAACGCTTCCGGGCGGCAATCACGTAACGAAGAATGGTATCTTCTGCATGAAGGATATTTTTGCCCCCAATCGTCAATTACCTTTGACGTCATAAACTCATCATAAAACCAGTGTGTAAAATTACCTTCCTCTGCGGCTTTGACTGCTTCGCGTGAAATGAACAGATCAAATTGGGTTATATTCCCTTCAATGTTCACGAATTTCTTTATTACGTTTTTCCGGTCTGAGGCACACAAAAAGGTTGCAATATCTCCGCCCATAGAATGGCCTATGATGATTAAGTCGCGAATTTCTAAATCCGTTATTATCTTCCATAGTTTTTCAATATGAGCCTCAAAACGGTAATCTCCATCTGCGGATTCAGAACTTTTTCCGTATCCGATCAGATCGGGAATAATGATGTTGGATTTATCAAATCGCCTATCTTCAAACACCTCCTGAAAACATAATCCGCAATCACCCAGGCCGTGTAAAAACAACAGGGTCATCCCGCCGGATGATATTTCATTATGCCGGATGTAATTAAACTCGCTTCCCTCTTTGAAGATCATTTCTTTCAAAGCACTTTCCCCCTCACCCTCCAGGGGAGAGGGTTAGTTGGACAATTTAATGTTCCGGTGCTGTTTCAATTTCAACAGCCGGTCCAATTCCTTCAGGCTCCCGTACAGAGTCAACCATGTCTTGAACATTTTTGTCCGGTGCCCGGAAAAACAGCATGAGAATTAAGGTCGTGATAAAATTAAGCACCATTCCCACGGTACCTATACCCTGTGGATTGATACCTTTCTCAAAGATACCGAATGTCCATGGTTCCATCCCGAAGAAAACACAGGTGATAATATAATAGGCGGTGAAAATAATGCCTGCCAGCATTCCGCATACTGCCGGAACAGTACCTAACCGTCTGTTAAAGATACCTAGGACAATAGTCGGAAAAAAACTCGCTGCTGCAAGGCCAAAAGCAAATGCAACCACCTGGCTGACAAATCCCGGCGGATAGATACCCAGAAGTCCTGCAACCACTACTGCAAAACCAATAACTGTTCTTCCCAGAAGAAGACGTCTTTTCTCAGAGGCCTTCTTATTAATAACCCGGTAATAGAGATCGTGAGAGATACTTGAAGAGATAACCAGGAGCAATCCGCTTGCAGTTGACAACGCGGCAGCCAGCCCTCCTGCGGCAACCAATGCTATTATCCAGTTCGCAAGCTTCGCCATTTCAGGTGTGGCAAGTACGATAATATCGCGATCCGGCCCGGAAAGTCCTTTCTGCCGCATCACGACGCGGCCATCATTGCCGTCAGTTCCATTTGTATCAAGCCATTTCTGGTGCGATTTGTTTATAACGATTAGATCGTTGGTGGCGAGTTTCCCGTTACGAAAAATTTCGTTATTCCCATCGGCACAGTATCGAACCCTGCCATCGCCATCGTCCATCCAGAGAATTAACCCTGTCTTCTCCCAGTTGTGAAACCAGTCAGGTAACTGCTCTTCCGTTTTCCCGTTAAGGCTTTGTATCATATAATATCTTGCGAACGCTGCAGTGGCAGGAGCGGTGAGATACAGCATTGAGATAAACAGAAGTGCCCAGAACGCACTCCATCGTGCTGCTTTGACTGACTTAACAGTATAGAAGCGCACTATTACATGCGGCAGTCCGGCTGTTCCGGCCATTAAAGCAAGGACCACACAAAAGACGTTAACCTTGTTCCAGCTCCCTGCGAATGTATCGGTGTATCTGTCGAAGCCAAGGTCTACCAGGATTTGATTGAGCTTCTCAAGGAGTGTAATGCCTTGTATACCGGCTATTTCAGGATCAAGTGTACTTCCAAGTCCTATTTGAGGAACCGGATTACCCGTGAGTTTGATGCTGATGGCAATTGCAGGGATGAGGAAGGCCGTTATCAATACCCAATATTGAGCAACCTGTGTCCAGGTAATTCCCTTCATCCCGCCGAGTGTGGCGTAGATAAATACAATTGCCATACCGATAATGACACCAATATTGACGTCTACTTCGAGGAACCTGCTGAATACTACTCCCACGCCACGCATCTGTCCGGCTACGTAGGTAAAGCTCACGAAGATGGCGCAAACGATGGCAACCAGCCGTGCAATATTAGAGTGATAGCGGTCACCTATGAAATCCGGTACTGTGAAATGGCCAAACTTACGCAGGTATGGAGCTATCAGCAATGCCAGCAGGACGTATCCGCCAGTCCACCCCATGAGGTAAACGCCTCCGGCATAGCCCATCACCGAGATGAGCCCCGCCATTGAGATAAAGGATGCAGCACTCATCCAGTCTGCTGCGGTGGCCATGCCGTTTGCAATCGCAGGTACACCCCTGCCCGCAACGTAAAACCCTTTAGTATCTCGAACCCTGCTGAACCAGGCGATTGAAAGGTATAAAGAGAAGGAGATACCTACGAAGATTAATGTCCAGGATTGTACGCTCACAGCTCAGGCCTTTCCTTCCTTTTTGAGTTGCTCCAGTTCATTGTGATGTTTCGTATCGAGCCGGTTCATGAGCAGACAATAGGCAAGAATCAACAGGACGAATACTATGATGCTGCCCTGGTGTGCAAACCAGAAACCCAGAGGAAAAGCGGTTCCCGGCAGTTTGTAAAGATTAAGCCAATCGGCAAGCAGCACTCCGCATCCCAATCCGACGGCAGCCCAGAATACCAGCAATACTATGGTGAATATTACATTCCTTCGCCAATACCGCTTGAGTGAGGCACGCACTGCGGGCTTGTGAAGATCGGGGCCGGTGTCATGTTTGTTATTTCTTTCTTCTTTTGAGATTTTCATTTTAGACAGAGGATATTTTACACACTCCGGATATAATATTGTAGTATAATCGCAAATTAAATTGATACACAAACAGTATAGATAAAGAAATGAATGAATCCCTGAAAATATTAGCACTGGAGCCGTACCATGGCGGCAGTCACAAGGCATTTCTCGAAGGCTGGATGCAGTCAAGCTGCCATGAATGGACGCTCATAAGCCTGCCTCCCTGGAAATGGAAATGGCGCATGCGTCATTCAGCCATAACCCTGGCTGGCCAGACAGTCGAAAAAATGAAAGCAGGAGAAGAGTGGGATATCATTTTCTGTTCTGACATGCTTAATCTTGCTGAGTATCTGGGACTCGTTCCTCAGTCCATACAAAAGCTTCCATCCGTGGTTTACTTCCACGAAAACCAGCTTACTTACCCGGTGGCACATCCGCAAGAGTTCGATTTTCATTTTGTACTGACAAACCTCATAACCGCACTGGCCGCTACTGAGGTGTGGTTCAACTCTTCATATCACCGGGATATTTTCCTGGATGAGCTGGAAGGCTTTCTGAAGCGTATGCCCGATTATCAGCCGTTCGAATCCATTGAGGAAATTCGAAATAAATCTCTGGTCAGGCATCCGGGCATTCATCAGTTTCAGAAGAGGGGGGAGAGAACTCCCGGGCCAATGCGCATTGTATGGGCGGCAAGATGGGAACACGATAAAAACCCGGAACTCTTTTTCGAGTCACTGCGGATCTTAAAAACGAAGAAGATCGAATTCAGGATCAGTGTTATCGGAGAACAGTTCAGACAGATTCCGGATGTCTTTGACTCTGCCCGGCAGGAGTTCTCGGATAATATAGATCGGTGGGGATACCAGAAGGACCGCAACGACTATGAATCGGCTCTTTTAGGAGCAGACGTTTTTGTGTCTACTGCGGATCATGAGTTTTTTGGATTTAGTGTGCTGGAGGCAGCAGCGGCAGGGGCATTTCCACTTGTTCCCGAAAAGCTTGCTTACCCGGAGACACTGGAACTGGATGGCGGCAACGAAGACTTTTATTATGAAGGTGGAGCTGAAGAGTTGGCAGAGAGGCTGATTCTATTGTCTGAGAAGATTGGGAGTAGCAGCCTGTGGGATGGCGAACCTGACCGTGCAATCCGTGTTGTCGAAAAGTTTTTCTGGAATACAAAGGCTCCTTTGCTGGACGAGGAATTGAAAAGACTAACTCACGCAAAGAGTGCAAAGGGAAAAGGAAAGAAGAAGTGAATCAACCTCATGATAATTGGTCCAAATATTATGATTTTGTTTACCAAAATGCTCTTGGGGATTTTTATGACAATGTAACAAATAAAACATTAAATGTAATTAATGAATTGTTACCTAAAGGAAAGGTTATTGATTATGGTGCAGGAACCGGAAGAATAACGATACCACTGAAAAAGCAAGGTTATAAGGTAATAGCTGTTGAAAGAAGCTCAGGAATGGCAAGTGAAATTAAAAAGAAATGCAAAGATTATTGCTTAGATATTCCCGTGCATAATTGTTCAATTAGCGAATTTAATAATGAGGAAGTCGATTTGGCTTTAGCCTTATACGAAGTTTTTAATTATTCAATAAGTGAGGATGAATTAAAGCGTAATATTGTTGCCATTTATAATCAATTGAAACCAAACGGGTATTTATTTTTTGACCTTCTTGAGTTGTGGTTCTTTAATCTTAAAGAAATCATAAATGTTAGTTTAGACGATTTTTCTCATAGAGAATGGCTGACACAACGTGAAGAAAATATTTACACCTATCATCAACAAGGTCGTGGTGTATTGTCTGGAAGCAGATTTCATTTTAGCGATGAGTTTTCGATAAGATATTGGGATTTGAAAGCAGTAAACGATATATTCGCAGAAATAGGGTTTGAAGAAGTACAAAATACTTTTCCCCAATTATCTTCAGTAAGTTCAACTTATAAGCTTTACAAGAAGCTATGAATATATTGAAGCAAATATTCTGGTTGTGCATTCAATGGGCTGATGTAGCTAAAGCAAAAAACATGAAGATTTACGATTTCAGTCATTTGGACTTAAGCCACTTCAAACTTTTCTTGCCTGCCGGCAGGCAGGTGTGGCTTAATCCTCTTCTTCTTCACTATCATCAGTATTAGCCGGGGTTACGTCCTGCTGTCTTTTCTTTTTCGGAGTGTATGCCCAGGCAGGGACTCCAAATCTGCCTCTTGAATTTATTACTTTTTCAAACTGCCCATTACCATCAGTGTCAATTATTATATAATCTACAGGACTTTTAGTATTACTGTCAATGCCATACGAATATATTTTGTCGTCAACTGACAGTACCTGAATTCGCCCCCCGGCTGGTGTGTAATATATTCTCAGTCTTGTTTCATCGTCCTTCTCTTCTCTGTTAACATTTATATTTTTATCTATAACCATCTTCATATTACTTATATCGGGGACCTTGCATATGTCTAATTCTTTTGTCAGTTTATCAATCCATTTTATTACACCGGGGTGATCTGGTTTTTGCACAGAGCTTTTTAGAATATATTTTAATGCATTGGGGAAATCGTTGTTCTTGTAATATGCAATTCCTAAATAGTATTGAGCAGAAGGTTCGTCTGGATTTATTTCCAGGGCACGATTATATGCGGCAATAGCCTCCTTAAATTCTTCTCTGTTTTTATAGGCCAATCCTAAACTGCTGTAAAAGATAAAACTTTTATTATCCTCATCGTTTTCATAAGGTTTGAGCAGGGATATGACTAAATCGGGATTTTCATCGGGGTTTAACTCTAATGAAAGAAGCGCCAGCGCCTCATAATCAAATTCACTGATCTCTGTCCCTTCCGGTTTGACATCGTCTGTCCGGTCCTGGTCGGAACGTATTTTCATATTCTTTCTGGCCTGGGCAGTTGGGTGAGCAAATAAAAGTATTAATAATGTTAAAATAAGAATTTTTCTCATTATTTTGCTGATGTTGTGTGATTTGTTACTATAATAGTTAGACAAAGCCAGATTGTCCAATATCAAGCTGATTCAGTCAAGGAAGATTTGGTAATCATATTATAGGCAATTTTTAGAAAGAAGGAGCGATAGTTTTATGAAATCAAGAAATAGTATACTCAGGTGTTTGCCGGCAGTTGTTTTTTTGTTAATGATTTTGCATGCGGGTTGTTCAGCCCCGGTGAAGAAGCCGCTTTTAGTGCCAACAGAACCGGGACTCGGCCTGTCAGAGATTACAGATCCAAATCTTTTTCCTGATTTTAGAGATGATTATAACAAGGAACTCTTACTGCAGTCTTTAAGCAATAGTATGGCGTATTTCGAGAGAATATTATCTTACCCGAGTACTTTTAACTCACTGGGATTTTCTTCTGATAAGCAGGCAGAGACCCTGGAATATTTCAGGAAGGGTTATCTTCGATCCGAAAATTCTCAGGATATGAACGAATTCGTCTCTAAAAACTTCAGGGTGTTTCAGGCTGTCGGGAGAAGGTATGAAGGGAAAGTTCATTTTACAGGTTACGGAACTCCTATTTACGATGGGAGTTTAGTACCAACAGCAACATTTCGTTATCCACTATACAGTAAGCCTGCCGACTTCAAGAAACCTTATTTTACCCGGCGGGAAATTGAGGAGGGTAATCTGCTGAGCGGAAATGAAATCGCCTACTTCAAATCAAGACTGGAAGCCTATCTCATCCATGTTCAGGGTTCCGGTCAGATCAGGCTTCCGTCTGGTGAGAAAATTTATGTAGGATATGCCGGTGACTCTGGACATACGTATACAAGTATTGGCCGGTTATTAGTTTTGGACGGCAAGATTCCCGAAGAGGAATTAACTCTTTCGGCGTTGATAAAATATTTTGACCAGCATCCGGACGAATTGGATCATTATCTCAGGCAGAACGACCGATATATCTTTTTTAAAAAAGTATCTTATTCAGCTCCCCATGGTTCTATCGGTGTTCCAGTTACCGCAATGCGAAGTATAGCAACTGATAAAAAAGTCTTTCCTCCGGGAGGATTGGCATTTGCCGTTATCGGAGCAAGAAAGTCCGGAGATGCCGGTGGGTCACAGGAGGGAGGGAATGTTGAGAAATCATTCTTTGTTCTGGATCAGGATACAGGGAGCGCTATTAAAACACCCGCCAGGGCAGATGTGTTCTTTGGAATAGGTGATGATGCTATGTATAAAGCGGGGAATCTAAATACATATGGAAAGCTCTATTATCTTCTAAAGCGATAAGGAAATAAGTCTGGTGATTACGTCAGGTAATCTGAAATATCAAGTTTGTCCTTGAATTCCGCTGCTACGCACATTTGATTACCACGACTGGTGATATTCTTTATGTTGTTTCTGATAACTACTCCGTTTCCACTCAGTTTGATCTTTCTTGTGTTTAAACCGGGTGTGGCAGTATCTGCGGTTATTTGAATTGGAATTTCTGTACCCGGAGAGAATGCGTGAATGTCGTCTGTCATTACTTCGAAAAAGACTCCGGTGGCGCTGACATTTATTGTCTTACCATCATGGTTGTTTAACCTCTCTTTTAAACTATACTTAAGCGCTGATTTGACAATATAATACGAAAAATAATTTCTTGCATGTCGTAGGAAAAGTAATATGAAATGGGTTGTGGTTATGGGTACTATTACGCATTTGTTGCCAAATAGGGAGGAAGAGCTACTTGAACTTTTTTAATTGAAAGTGTTTTTTGTTTTGTGTGGTACAAATGTAGTAAAACTTATCCTGCGGAATGTAGATAAAGGGAACGTCCTCTTCTCTGCGAAACATAAAGTGTGAAAGGATCATGCGGTTTACAGCCCTATGGCCGACAATCATAATGTTGTCCGAGGGATTGCTCAGGTAGAGGGCTTTTTTAATGCCGCGGTTTATCCTCTCCTGCATGGTGGCATATCCTTCTCCCTCGGGATAGACATAATTATACTTGTCTTTTTTTCTTTCAGCGTATACCTGCGGCATCTGTGCCCTTATTTTCTTATAACTCATACATTCACAGATTCCGCTGTTGATCTCGTCGAACTCTGCCAGGGGTATGATGGTGCAGTCTTCCTGGGCTTCTTTAATGGGCGAAGCGGTTTGCTGAGTCCGTTTCTTCTGACTGGTGAATATTAAAGGGATTTTCTTCTTTTTAAAATAGTTAGCGAGTGCGCCGGCCTGTGCCAGGCCTTTTTCGGTCAAATCAGAATCTCCACCGATGCGGTCTTCCGTGTTATAGCGTGATTCGCCATGACGAATAAGGTATAGGTTCTTTACAGTGTTTGTGACCAGAAAGTCCCTGATCTGTTCGTAGTATGGAATACGGTCGGAGAGCTCTTCTTTCATAACCCTGTTGTGGAGGGAATCGAGCTTAATGTAATTTCTTTCCCTTTCCAGGGGTTCCTCAATAGATTGATAAGAGGATATCCTTTTTCTGAAACCCTTGATTGCTTCTTCCCTGGTTAGATGGCCAAACTCGGCCAGGTCGATCTTTCTGAGTATGCTTGCACTGAGGATTTCCTCGTTGTTGTTCACACACTCTATAAACAGGATAGGGTGATCATTTAACCTGGACTGGATCCTCTCTCTTCTGTCACGGCTGATATTTGATGCATCCAGTATTGCAACGTTTCCATCGCCATTGAGAAACTTTTGAGCTCTTTCCATATTGGTAAGGGCAATCTGTTCTCTGATGGCAACTCCTTCACTGTTGTTTGAATCGAAAAATCCGGCATAGGACGTGTTCTCCCGGATTGTCTTTCTTCTCAGATCGCCGTTGTTGAAGATTCTGGCCTTTACCGATTCATGCACCAGGCTCTCTTTGAGTTTGGTTGCAATGGTGGATTTTCCCCTTGCAGGGAGGCCCACCATAGCAATATACAGTCGCTTGTTTTCCATAGCATTTAATTCCCAAAAAGATTTTGATAGGATTACAAGATAAGCAGACAGTTTGCTAAAATGTGTTAAAACCGGTTTTTGTTTGCTATTTGCTGTTAAACATTATAAAAGAATGCAGGGCGGAGTCGAAGGATTTTTTTTGTCTCGATAGCACCTAACTGGAGAAATCATGAGCATGAAAGATATTTATCTTGCATCATCATCACCAAGAAGAGAGCAGATCCTGAAAGATTTAGGCTTGAATTTTACAGTCAGCCCGCCTGTAGATTTTAAAGAAAAACTTAACGGGGCAGAACCTGAAGTACTGGTCTGCAATAATGCTCTTGGCAAGGCCATGGAGGTAGCAGGAAATCATAAAGATTCAGTCATAATAGGCTGTGATACTATAGTTGTGTTTGATAATGAAATCTTTGGTAAGCCATTAACTCCTGACAATGCATATATGATGTTGAAAAAACTCAGCGGTAACAGTCACAGTGTCTTCTCCGGATTGGCCGTTATCGATACACAAATATATAAGGAATTAGTGGGATATGAAAGAGCCGAAGTTAAATTTAAGGAGTTGTCGGAAAAAGAAATATATGATTATGTCGAATCAGGTGAACCATTAGATAAGGCGGGAGCGTGCGGAATACAGGAGTGCGGCGGAGCATTTGTTGAAGAGGTTAAGGGTAATGTTTCAACCGTGGTTGGCCTGCCGGAAGAATTATTAAAAAAATTCCTTTCAATCGTAAATCTAAAATCGTAAATCTCTTCTTTCTTTTGCTTTTAACCACAACTTCCCTTTGCGTACTTTGCGCCTTTGCGGTGAGTCTCTTTTTTAACACTCCAGAACGCTTATGCAGTGCTCTTTCAAGAACATCTTTGTTTTACTGCAAACAGGGGCTGATGTTCTCAAGCTTACTTTTGCTTTTGGAACGTGATGTTTGATTTTGTCAATCTTCGCCAGCACGCCTTTACCGTCCTTCATAATGATGCGGCTTTTACGTTGAATGATTATGTCAAATTGATTGGCGCCGACCTGTTTTAATTTTGTCGAAGGAGGCAGGTTAAACAATTTAGGATCGATAAACTTATTCATTTCTTGAAATATTAAAATTAACCAATAAGTTAAAAAATACCTCCCCTTAATCCCCTCCTTGCGAAGGAGGGGAAATGGGGTGGTTAAAAAATCAAAAGGCATTCCTGGATTTACTGAGAATCAACAGATTTACGACTTATAGCTACTCTGTCAATTTCTTTGAGGATACAAAACGCTCGATGGTCAGTCCCTGCACCAGTATGGAGAATATCACTATGATGTATGTGACCGTTAATAAAGCTTCCCTTTCAGGACCATTGGGAATGGACAAGGCCAGAGCCACTGATATACCGCCACGCAGGCCGCCCCAGGTCATAATTTTAACTGCATGAGGACTGAAATCCCTCAAGAGCCGTAAGAACGTGACAGGCAAACCCACGCTTATGAAACGTGCAATCAGCACAACCGGAATCATAATCAGGCCGGCAATTAAATAACTTCCCTTAATGGTAAGTACCAATATCTCCAGGCCAATTAACAGGAAGAGGACTGCATTCAATATTTCGTCTATCAACTCCCAGAAGGAATCCAGATGCTCCCTGGTGTTTTCACTCATGGCAAGAAGACGTCCTCTGTTACCAATAAATATTCCTGCAACCACCATGGCAATAGGACCGGAAATGTTGATGGCGTTAGCAAGGGCATAACCGCCCATGACCAGTGCCAGGGTGATCAGCACTTCAACCTGATAATTATCCACACTCTTCAGCATCAGGTAAGCTAGCCAACCAATGGCCAGCCCGAAAAGTACACCACCTACTGCCTCTTCCACAAACAGGAGCATTATGTGTCCGGCAGTAACGTCATGGCCTCCTGTAACAATTCCCATAATAACCAGAAACACCACTACAGCTACGCCGTCATTAAAGAGGCTTTCGCCCGTGATCTTGGTTTCCAGACTTTTTGTAACTCCCGCTTTCTTTAAAATACCGATCACGGCTATCGGGTCAGTCGGTGCTATAAGACTTCCGAACAGCAAACAGTAAATAAACGGCAGCTTGAGCCCGATAATCCAGAAAACTATCCAGGCAGAGCTTCCGACTATGAAGGTACTCATCACTACACCAAATGTAGCCAGTATACTGATGATCCATTTGTGCATGGCCAGATCTTCAAGATTGACGTGTAAAGCCCCTGAGAAGAGGAGGAAGCTCAACATACCGTGCATCAGGGCTTTGTTAAAATCGATACTCCTCAAGACCAGTGTTGCCTTGTTTTGAATACCTTCAAAACCGAAGTGGCCGAGCGCTACCAGGCTTACAGAGATAAGCATAGCGATCAGCATTATGCCTATGGTAGTCGGTAATTTGATAAACCGAAAATTGATATAACTGAATATTGCCGCCAGGGTTAAAAGCAGGGCAGCGAGATCAAGCATTTCCATAATTTATATCCTATTAACGTTCTTTTAAAAAATCTTCAACTGAAAGTCCTATATCTTTTGCTACTTTTCTGAGTAATATTGGGGAAATATCTCTACTAAACCTGTATCGTTACACTTTTCTATTACTGCCGTGTAATTATGCATCTATTTTCCTCCCTTTTTCCAGAAATAAACATTTATGTAATTGTACATACTTGCATCATGTAAGCCAGTCTTTTTATTCGGATTACCAGGTATTTAAGCATACTCACCTCATATCAATCTTACCAACATTAAGCGTGGCGAAATGCGACCATAGATTTCCTTACTGATCTTCTTTCTCTTTTACTCGTACTCATACGCTATGATATTTACGCCGCTCTAATCTGGTATAAATACTTTTGAAATTCAATAAACGTATTCTTTATTGTGTCTACTCCGCCAAGCGCTTCTGCAGCATCTGTAATGGACTGATATTTCAATTCCAGCAAGCTCGGCAATTTATCCTGATCGAGTTCGCTTACGCCGGTTTCAATATATTTGGACAAAACAAAATCCAGGAAATCTTTTTGCCTGTCATCCAAACCGTCAAAGATTTGTGAGCGGGCATTTACAACCCGTTCTTCTCTGGTAATGGGTCTAATCGCAAACGACACATATTCGAGCACATCAAACAAATCACTTTTTTCCGCATTTATCAGTTTTTGCAGATTGTCTAATTCATCTTTACCGTAACCGGCTTCTTCCAGTTTTTCCAGAAATGATTTTCGCGTTGCAGGGACAGACCAGATTCGTCTCAGTTCTTCTTCATTCTTAAAAAAGTCAGGTAATTTACCGTAAAGATTTTCCAGAAATTCTTCAGCTGATATGGGTCGTCCATCGGCATTCCAAAAAGAAGTAGCAATCATATGCTGGATTTCTCTTTCTTTTCCATCATGTAACTTTATCTTTAATTTTTTCCTCTTTTCTTCTGTTTCTGAATCCTTGTTCGCTTCATAAGTTTTTTTTGTATCAGAGACTGGTTTGTGTTCTGGTTCTGGTTCTGGTTCTGGTTCTGGTTCCGGTTCCAATGGTTCGCCGTCCCATTCAGGGTCTGAGAAATGGTGGTAGGCATCCACAAAATCATAGATGGTAAAATAAACTTTGCCGTCAAACAAGCGGGTACCACGGCCAACAATCTGTTTGAATTCAATCATTGTATTAATCGGGCGCAGCAGAACAATATTGCGAATATTTCTTGCGTCCACACCGGTGGATAATTTTTGAGACGTAGTTAAAACTGTGGGAATTGTCCTTTCATTATCCTGGAAATCACGTAAATGCTGTTCGCCAAGTGCGCCATCATTGGCAGTTACACGCTGGCAATAGTTGGGATCTGAACTCTCTTTCAGTTGATTCACCAAATCCCTGATAGCCATAGCGTGGTCTTGAGTGGCGCAAAAGATGATAGTCTTCTCTTTTTGATTGATTTCATTAAGCACAATCTTAACACGTTTTTTCTCGCGGGCTTTTATCTCAATTATGCGGTTAAAATCGGTTTCAATATATCGTTTTCCTTCTTCTACTTCGCCTTCTATGACCATATCATCAGGCGTATATACATATTCATCAATCGTTGTTTGAATACGCTTCACTTTAAACGGCGTCAGGAATCCATCATTAATACCTTCCTTTAATGAATAGATATAAACAGGCTCGCCGAAATATTTATAAGTATCGATGTTATGTTTGCGCTTAGGTGTAGCGGTTAAACCAAGCTGAACTGCCGGCGAAAAATAATCCATTATATCACGCCAGTTGCTTTCATCGTTGGCGCCGCCGCGATGGCACTCGTCGATGACGATAAAATCAAAATAATCCTCCGGGTACTGGCCGAAACACCCTTCGGCAGGCTCAGGGACACCTTCGGCAGGCTCAGGATCACTATTTGACAATTCTTGGAGTAAATCAATATCACCCTGTATAAGTGCAATTTTCTTTTTTCTGCTCCATCCCTGAATTTGTTTTTCTCTCTTAAATGCAAAATCAATTCTGTCAAAATCTTCATAATAAACAAGTTTAGCAGGCAGATGATTCTTTGTATACTCGGCCCCTTCACCTGTTCTATGTTGTTCTAATCTTAATCTTAGATTTTTTGTGCTACCGGTATAAAAGCTACCATCTGTACATTCTAAGATATACATATAACCATTTGCATCTTCTATTTGAGTTATCTCCTCTAACTCTATATCAGTATTATTATTTTCATTTTTGGCGGTGGCTGAGCCTGTCGAAGCCCCGCTCATAAATGTTTGAAAGATAGTAAAAAAGATGCTGGCGTTTGTGGGCACACTGCCTTTTTTACGAATATCGGCGGGATTGATACGAACCAGCGCATCTTCCGGGAAAGCATTGAAGGCGTTAAAAGCCTGGTCAGCTAAAATGTTGCGGTCAGCAAGAAATAGAATACGCGGCCTGCGCCCTTCGGCAAACTCAGGATTCGATTTATTTTGCAGGTTCCAGCGGGAATAGAATAGTTTCCAGGCTATTTGAAAGGCAATGAAGGTTTTACCAGTGCCGGTAGCAAGTGTTAACAAGATGCGTTCCCTGCCATCGGCCACAGCCAATAATGCTTTGTTCACGGCTATTTCCTGATAAAAGCGCAGAGGTTTACTGCCGCCGATATCTTCGTACGGAATGGCATTAAAAGCGTCGCGCCAGTCATTCTTTTCTTCAAAAATCCTCTGCCATAGTTCATCGGGTGTCGGGAAACAGGCAACATCCCTCTCTTCACCCGTTTTCATATTTATTTCATATATTTCATTACCGTTGCTGGAATAGGCAAAAGGTATATTTAATTTGTCTGCATAATTCTTAGCCTGAGCCACACCTTCGCTAACTGGCAATTCATCGCTTTTAGCCTCCACCACGGCCAGCTTCTGGTTTTTATAGGTGAGCACATAATCGGCTATTAACGGCTTGCTGCGCCCGCCACCGGTTTGAATTTTACCGAGGGTGATGTGATGTTCACGCAGAACTTTGGTATCTTCAATAACGCCCCAACCGCTGTCTTTTAATTTAGGGTCGATAAGTTCGGCTCTGGTTTCCGCTTCGTTCATTATTAATCTTCCAGTTCTGGCTTATCACCTTTATCCAGATAATTCTTTTTTGTGATAACGCTTCTGCCCAACTCTTTTTCAGTTTCTTTTCTGGCATTTCCGGAAATTTTACCACCACGCCGGGCGACATTTTTATTTTTAGTAAATGTCTCAGGTTTCTCTTTTTGTGAAATCTCTGTGGTGACTCGTTCGCCTAACATTGTAAAAATCAATTCTAAATCATCCATATGGTCACGCAAGTTGGCTTTTGATTTTTCCGGCAGGTTCTTATGCTTTTTATATTCACCCGGGGTCATTCCGAATGTTGCTTTGGAAATCTCGGCAGTTAAAATGGCGAAGTCTTTTTGTTCTTCAATTCCGCGCTCTTTCCATTCTTCGGTCAGATTCTGCCGGATGGCGATGCCGCGTAATCTTTTATCAATCCAGTCCTGTGGATAGCCCTTTTTTTCATAAATTTCTTTCATCCTCTGTTGGGCAAGTTCCGGGTTTTCAATCTCGTTCAGACGTTCCTGACCCACCTGAGCCAGCCAGCGTTTGAATGGTTCTGCTTTTTTGGATGGAATGGATTGGATTAAACGAAAAGCCCCCTTGGTGTTTACGCAGTCTGTTTGGCGCATTTTCCCGTCAGGCGCTCTCAATTTCAAACGTACCCAAATTGGGGACAGTTGAAGCTTAATAAATTCTCTTTCTTTGATCTTGCCCCAATATTGCCTGGGCGTAGGACTGTCTGTCAATGCGGCAATAATATCCACTACAGAGTAATACCATTCATCTTCGTGCCAAATCCGGCGGATTTCCTTGCTCTGAAAGACAACCAGTCTGTTTTTTGATTTATCCACAATTAGACCTCAGTTTTGAAAGCGTGAGAGTCACACTCGCTTCGTTCATTATATCTTATCCCTGTTGGTATAAATCATCCTTCTTCCATATTGTAGGATTATTTACCATATATTGACGTATTCTGTTGAGGTCTTTTTCGTCACGAACGATGTGATCATAAAAACGTGGCTGCCATCCAAATGGTATTTTTTGTTTTTTTGCAAATTTTGTAACCCCGATTTTAAACCCACGAATTATGGATGCAATATTTTTTGATTGTGGTCCGAATTTATTTTGCGGTTCATTTGGTTTTTGTGAATCCATATCATTTTCATAACGTAGAGACGCAAGATTTTGCGTCTCTACATGCGTCTTATCAATAATAATGATGCCATGTACATGATTGGGCATTATGATGAATCCATCCAATCGTACAAAGGAAAAATGTTTTGGAATTTCCTGCCAACATTGATAAACGGCTTCACCGGTCGGCGACAAAACCATTTTACCATTTACCACATCTCCAAAATAACATATCCGGTCTCTGGTACAAATGGTAAGATAATAATATCCACTTGATGAGTAATCCCAATCTTTCAGGCGGCTTGATTCAACGCGATATCTATTTTTATATAACACCATTATAATTGCCCGTCAAATGCTTTTTGCAGGATTGATTTTTTAAGTTCTTCTAAATCAGCCAGTTTTTGTTGATAGATTATTTCAAGATTTTTCGACTCTGATGAAATTTCATCAAGTTTTTTGACTATTTGTTTTTGTTCTGATAATTTA
>JAANXD010000040.1 GCA_018263435.1 Candidatus Scalindua arabica
AACTGCCCCATATGTTTTGATCCCAAAAGGGCGCCATCATCGGTATTGGGAAAGTAGTTCCTTACAACTATTCCATGGGATAACGCTTGTTTGAACCAGTCTGATTGTTCAACTTTTTGGACCAGTTTTTTGAATTTATCCAATTTCATTTCCATATATTTTGCACATATAATTTGTCGAATCATTTAAGCGCTTTGCTCATGAAACTATAAAATGGATGTTTGATGATAGGAAATTGCTTTTATAAGATTTCAACGGAATACACAAAGTTACCTTGCATAAAGGTTTTTTCCTGCTTTTCTCAGCGGTTAAAAGTCTTAAAGAACAAAAGCAGCCTGTCTCTTTTACCCGCTCCATTACACTTCAACTGCATGGTTTTCTAAATATTCCTCCACCGCTTTCAGTAACAGTGAGGATCTTTTCAAACCTTTTGCTTTCCGATATTCATCAACCTTCGTAAGAGTGTTTGCTGGAAATGAGACATTGAATCTTTTTGATGCCTCATAGTTTTTCAGAATCTTTTCATCAACAGTAATAGGAATCAATTCACCCTTTCCTCCCTCTAGTTTCTTCTTTGAAGAAGGAGTTTTTATAAATTGTGCTTCTGCGTTAGCTAACCATCCCGCAAGAACATCTACTGCATTTTCATAGGCTTCTTCCCAGGATTTTCCAAAAGTAACACAGCCTGCCAAGTCAGGAAATTTCACCTCAACTTGTCCTCTTTTTCGTGTAAATTTGGCAAAATAGTACTTCATGATTTATCCTCCAGTTTTGCATTTTTAATAATACTTCTCAATGTGCCGATGGGAATATCACTACTATGTCGGGGGACTGGAATCGGAGGAAAACCGGGCTTAATCCATATATCATGTCGACCCCCTCCTCGTTTTGAAAATCCCGCTTTTTTTAGTAATTTTTCCACTTCTCTCTTTGTCATTATTTCCCTCGCCACATTCATCTTTAAATCATCATACACATTAGTGTGTTTTTGAGAGAATTGCAAGAGAAATTTAGTAATAGTTTATTTTTAATGACATTGTGAATGAGAAAATATAAGATACTAATTTGATCGTATAGCCTTCCACAGATTATACAATATTATAAGATGATAAGAGTTTAAGAATGACAGAATTTAATAATGTAAACACAAAAAAAGGTTCAATAAATTACAAGATCAGGCTGGCGGTACAAATACTTGTTTTTATTGCATTCATTTGTCTGTTAATATATGCAGACCCCATTGCCGAAAAGGACGGGACGGTAGATATCTTTCTCCGTATGAGTCCGCTTTCTGCAATTGGTGCAATGGTAGCGGCAAAGGAATTTATAGTAAGGTATTGGCCGGCTATTATTGTACTGGCAGCTTCTCTGTTTTTAGGCCGTTTCTTCTGCGGTTGGATATGTCCTCTCGGGACAACACTTGATGTTACAGATCGTTTACTGAAGAAACAGAGAAATAGGGTTTCATATAAGATTTATGATGCTAAAAGGCTGAAATATTATATACTGGCCTTTCTCCTCTTAAGCCTGTTTATAGGCCACCAGATGGTTGGATGGTTTGATCCAATCAGTATTGTCACAAATGCATATACAATTGTTATCCATCCTTATCTCGTTTCTCTAATCGACTCATTTTTCAACTTCCTTCATAAATTCTACCTTATAAGTTTTGTAACCGATAAAGTCCATGTTTTTATAAACGAAGCGTTATTTGCCAGGCATGCGCCGTTTTTCAGAGGGCATTTCATTTTTCTGATAGTACTTTCTGCTATTATATCTTTAGGTTTGTTTTATAAGAGATATTGGTGCAGGGATCTGTGCCCATTAGGAGCTTTATTCGCTCTGTTTTCAGATTGGTCTATCTTTAAGCGTGTTGTGGGTGAGCATGTTTGTGATAGCTGTGACAGATGTACGGTAGATTGCAAGATGGGGGCGATTGATGATACGGGAAAGAAAACACAGGCAGGTGAGTGCATTTTATGCATGAAGTGTCAGGATATATGTCCTACGGGAGCAGTCAGGTTTACATCTAAACAACCACCGGAACAGGTAGTTCCTGTAAATTTGACAAAGAGAGGTTTTATAACGGCGTGTGTTTCCAGTGCTGCGGCAGCTCCTCTTCTATCACTTAACTTTCAGAAGAAGAAGAGTAATGGTGATCTTGGAATTATTCGTCCCCCCGGATCAGTCCCTGAAGATGAATTCCGGGCGAAGTGTATAAGATGCGGAGAGTGTATGAGAGTGTGTAAAACAAATGGCCTGCATCCTACAATTTTAGAGGCAGATTTGAGCGGAATGTGGACCCCACAGCTAATCCCGCGGATTGGGTATTGTGCCCATGATTGCGTACTGTGTACAAGGGTTTGTCCTTCAGGGGCAATTACAAGGCTTCCTAAAGAGAAGAAGAAACAGCTGGCAATAGGAAAAGCGAGGATAGACAGGAACAGGTGTATCCCGTGGGTAGGCTATGCGCGATTACCGGATCTGGATAAGAATTGGGAGGATGTCAGTTGCGGTGTGTGCGAAGAGGTTTGTCCAGTCCCGACAAAAGCAATCCATTTCAATACATATGTTCATGGTAATGGTAAGGAGATAAGAAGGGTTTATGTAAGAGAAGAAGCGTGTATAGGATGTGGTTTCTGTGAAAAAGTTTGTCCTGTAAATGGACGTTCTGCAATAGTTGTTGAAGGGATACAGCCTCAGGTAATGACAAGCGAAATTGGTATGCTGGAAAATGACCTCTTTCCTGTATCTGTTGAAGACTGGAAGAGAAAAGGAAAGCCGACTGTGTATGCCGGTAAGGATAGGCTTTTTGAATACATCAATGGTGGTGCAGAGGTTTATTTGTCTTATTCATTTATTCAGGTGTCAAAAGCTGTGTATGTAATGAAGGATACTGATAATTCTGTTAAGGTGGATATCTGGGAATTTGACAGATCTGATGATGCCTACGGTATATTTGCAAAGGATAGAGCTGGGCAAGGCGTAAACATTGGAAACAAAGCCTCGTTATATGAAAATTATCTGTGGGTATGGAAAGGTAAGTATTTCGTAAGCTTTGAGCCCTACAGAGGAAATGTCAGCCCTGATGATATTACTTTTATTGGTACCGCTATTGTAGACAACATACCTGCTGGGAGGGTTGGTTTGCCGGCTATTCTAATGTATTTACCTGAGGACGGATATATCCAGGGAAGTTCAAGGTATTTTCACAAAAAGATAATCCTGGATAATATTTACATTTCAGACAAGTTTATTGATAGAAATGTATTAAATCTGAGCGAACAGACAGATGCAGTAGTTGCTGATTATAAATCTGACAAGAGCAGTCTGCCTTTCAAAATGTTGATAGTCAAATATCCTGAAAAGTCAGTTGCAGAGGAATCTTTTAAGAGTTTCATTGAGTTAAGGAAATCATGGGGTGAAAACAGTGTTAAAACTGACACATTGTATACATTTGAAGATTTGAAAGGTAAGTATAGCAGTATAGAGTGTGTAAATAGTTTTGTCATTGCTACGTTCTTTGTAGAAACGAGGGAGGAGTCGGAGCTATATATTAGTGAAGTTGTAACAAGGGTTAAGAGTTAAACGTATAGAGTGACAATTTAAGTTTCCCAGCCACTAAAATTCACAGAAGACTTAAAGCTGTCTATACTTAAATACGAAGACTGACGGGGGGCTTATGCAGCAATACTTTTCTTTGATTTCCTGATTCTGTAGTCCAATATATGAGGTTCTTTGAGAAGCAATTCAAGTAGGACTTTTGTTGGTCCGGTCGGTTTGCGCAAGCCCTGTTCCCAGTGGCGGACAGAAGAAAGGCTGACATTCAACAAATCCGCAAAAACTGCCTGGCTGAGATGACTGGATTTACGTATCTGTCTTATTTTTCCGGGTGATATTTTTGTCTCCGAGACAACTATTCCAAGCTCTTTCATTCTTTTTTTTGTGAAAGTTGTCTTGACCCCTGCATCAACAAGGTCTTTAAGCGTCACTTTTATGGCCTCATTCATTTTTGTTCTCATTTATTCCTCCAATCTAAAATATATTTTATTTGCTACTACCTTATCGATCTCCTTTATCGTTATCTTCGACAATGTTTTTGAAAGCTCTCTAAAATCTTTAAGTTCATCCTTTGATAAATTATCCTTTTCATTCTTACTAAATCCGTATATATAAATTGCTCTGTTACCTTGCATGTGTACAACCAATGTTCTGTGTCCTCCGCTTTTTCCTCTGCTCGGTTTTGCAATTCTTACCTTATAAAGATTGCTGCCAAGATTTACAGTACTTTTATTCTGTTTAAGGTTCCCTATTGTAATAACAAGGTCGCTATCCTTGATATTATTCTTTTTTGCCCATTTTGCAAACCATCTCGACTTTAACTTTATCATTTAATATTATTATACTACAATGTAGCATAATAGTCAATTGCTAATTGGTTAAAAGAGAGGTGCCTCGGAATCACATGTTAATAGTGCTATTTCAAGGGTTAAGTCGAATCAGGGCTAAGTTTTTTATTGGCAATCTGAATACCTTTATGATATATTAGCTGTTTCTTAAATGGGAGATGGAGATGGGTATAGAAAAAGGACTGAAAAAAGGGATAATTGAGGGTAACAAGGTACACGATACCGATACCGGCTCACCGGAAGTACAGATTGCTTTGTTGACAGAACGGATAAAGCATCTGAGTGATCATCTTAAAGAACACAAGAAAGATCACACTTCGAGGCGCGGCTTACTTATGATGGTTGGTAAAAGGGCTACGTTACTGAAATATCTTAACGGAAAGAATGAAGAAGGTTATAAGAGCCTGATAAAGAAGTTGGGCATACGTCGTTAAATCGGTTGTTGAAAGGATCTGAAAGTGAAATCTAAAGTTGAAGAAACTGTTGGTGGGGAAACCCTGAGTATTGAGTCCGGTGTAGTTGCAAAGCAGGCGGATGGCGCTGTTATAGTTCGTTATGGGGATACGGTTCTGTTGGTTGCGGCAGTATGTGGAGAATCGAAGGGTTTTGATTTCCTCCCAATGACTGTTGATTATAGAGAAAAGACTTATTCCGTTGGAAGATTTCCTGGAGGGTTTTTTAAGCGTGAAAGCAGGCCTACCAACAAGGAAATATTGACAATGAGGATGACGGACAGGCCGATGCGTCCTCTTTTTCCAAAAGGATATTCAAATGAAATCCAGATAATGTCGGCAGTATTATCTGCAGACAAAGACACCGATCCTGATGTTATTTCTATGGTAGGGGCTTCTGCGGCTGTAGCTGTGTCAAGTATACCGTTTAACGGCCCTACGGGCTCGGTGCGGGTAGGTCTTATAAATGATGAATTTGTAATCAATCCGAAAAATTCAGAACTTGAATCCAGTATGATGAATCTGGTTGTTTCCGGGACAGAAGATGCTGTAATGATGGTAGAAGCTTCCGGGAAGGAGATTTCTGAAGATAAATTTGTTGATGCGATAATGTTCGGTTTTGAAGAAATCAAAAAGATAGTACAACTACAAAAAGAGCTGGTTGCAAAGTGCGGGAAGGAAAAACAGGAGCATGAGGAGCCAACAGTAGATACTGTGCTTTTTGACGAAATAAAGACAAAGGTATATGAAGATATTAAAGTACAATCCGTAGTTAATGGAAAGTTTGCCCGCAAAAAAGCGTTAAAAGAGTTACGCAATAAATTTATTGAAGAATATTGTTCTGATGCAGATGATGAAGAGAGGGAGAGTAAGGTTAAGTCAATCTTTGGTACGCTTGTAGAAGAAGCGGTACAGGAACAGATTGTTAAAGAGAATAAAAGAATAGACGGTAGGGGTCTTGCAGACATCAGGCCGATTTCGTGTGAAGTCAGCTTCCTGCCACGGACACACGGTTCTGCTCTGTTTACGAGGGGAGAAACACAGGCGCTTGTAGTATCTACGCTTGGGACGTCAATTGATGAACAGCGTGTAGATGGCCTGGTGGATGGATATACCAAGAAGTTTATGCTCGATTACAATTTTCCATCTTTCTGCGTAGGTGAAGCAAAACCAATTCGAGGGCCGGGCAGAAGGGAAATAGGCCATGGGGCCCTGGCTGAAAAGGCTTTGGAGCCAATGGTACCTGCTTACGAAGACTTTCCTTATACTATACGGATAGTATCAGACATTCTCGAATCAAACGGGTCATCTTCAATGGCCTCCGTCTGCGGCGGTACGCTCTGTATGATGGATGCAGGGATCCCGATGAAGCGGCCGGTTGCCGGTATAGCAATGGGACTAGTAAAAGAGGGTGATGAAGTTCGAATTCTGTCTGATATATTGGGAGACGAGGATCATTTGGGGGCTATGGATTTTAAAGTAGCCGGGACCGAAGATGGTATCACCGCTCTTCAGATGGACCTCAAGATATCAGGTATAAGTGAGCAAATTATGAGGGATGCGCTTGTTCAGGCGAAAGAAGGAAGAATGCATATTCTGAAGGAAATGCTGACTGCTATTGAGAAACCTCGCAGTGAAATTTCAATTCATGCTCCAAAACTCGTTAAGTTTAAAATAAATCCAGAAAAGATTGGTTTGGTTATTGGCCCCGGTGGCAAGAATATCAAGAAAATTCAAGAAGAATCAGGATCACGAGTGGAAATAGAAGAAGATGGAACCATTATAATTTCAGCTCCTACTCTGGAATCAGTAGAGCTTGCGAAGACTTATATCAAAGGGCTCACAGATGATGCGGAAATAGGAAAAATATATAATGGTAAAATAGTTTCTGTTAAGGAATATGGTGTTTTTGTTGAGATAATGCCTGGCAAAGAGGGCCTGGTACATATTTCTGAACTTTCTAATGATTATATCGAGAAGGTAGATGATGTGGTAAAAATGGGTGACGAAATTAAAGTGAAATTGATAGGAATAGATGATCAAAAAAGACTAAAGCTGAGTAGAAAGGCTGCCTTAAAGGAAGAAAGTGCTGTTCAAACTACAACTAGTACATAATAGTTGAAAAATATTACGACTTGTTATTTTTTTAAATCATTAATAAATTCATTAATATAAAGGAGGTAAAGTAAGAAAAGAGTGTAAGGGAGGGTTTTTAGGCAAGTCATTATTTTATATATTTGTAAATGTACTATGAAAAAAGAGGAGCAGAAATGGCAATTAAAGGTACTGTGAAGTGGTTTGATGTAAAAAAAGGCTTTGGTTTTATTCAACAGGAAGATGGTAACGATGTATTTGTTCACTATTCAAATATCGCGGGAAATGGTTTTAAAGTTTTAGAGGATGGTGAGAGTGTAGAATTTGAAGTTGTAGAGGGTGACAAGGGGTTACAGGCTCAAAATGTTGTGAAAGCTGAAGAAGTACAGGCATAAATCTTTGTTCGTTTATTTAAACCAAAGCCAGGAAAGGATTTTTAATTACTTTCCTGGCTTATTTTTTTTAAGTATTTCTTAGAAGTTGAAGCTGATGACAAATAATAATATAGATTCTGCTGAATTAGATTCTCTGAATACACTGGCTGCCGGACTAGTACATGAAATAAAGAATCCTTTGAATGCCATAAGCATAAATCTGCAATTACTAAATGAGGATTTGCAAAATAGTAAGATAGAGAAGGATTCGAAAATATCGAGAAGGGTCAGGTTGCTGCAAAATGAAGTTAACAGGCTGGATAGTATACTTAGTGATTTCCTGCGATTTGCAAAGAGACATGAACTTCATTTAGAGGCTTGTGACATTAATGAGGTTATAGATAGTGTGCTCGATTTTATAAGTCCTGAAGCCATGCAGAATTCTATTAGAATACTTAAAAGCTATGATACAAAATTGCCAAAATGTAATCTGGATAGTAACGTAATAAAGCAGGCTTTATTAAATGTGATACTTAATGCTCAACAGGCAATGCCGGAAGGTGGAGAACTTATAGTGAGAACCTATGGAAACAGTGAAGACATTTTTATAGATATTACCGATACCGGAGTCGGTATTCAAAGAGACAAAATAGATAGAATATTTCAGGTTTACTATTCAACAAAGAAGAGCGGTACCGGTCTTGGGCTTCCTGCTGCCAAGAGAATCATTGAGGAGAATAAAGGTACTATCAGTATACGTAGTGAAGACGGCAAAGGGAGTAGTTTCTTAATAAAGCTGCCTGTAAATAGCAAATTTCAAGAAGAGTAATATAACTATGGATGCGAACATATTAATAATCGATGATGAAAAAGATCAGGCCGAAGCGATAGCAGAAAGCTTGAGAAATGTTGGATATACATGTTCAACGGCCGAGAGTGGCAATAAAGTAGTCGATATAATTAGAAGAGACAGGATAGACGTGGTGATTACGGATTTGGTAATGCATGATATAGATGGGTTGAAGATTTTAAAGGAAATAAAGGAGAAGGCACCGGACACAGAAGTTATCCTCATAACCGGTCACGGTACAGTTGAAACCGCAGTTACTTCAATGCAAAAAGGGGCGGCAACGTATCTTTTAAAACCGATAAACATAAACCTTTTAAGGGCTGCAGTTGATAAGGTTGTTGAGAAGCAGGATATATTGAGAAGTAACATAGAATTGCACAAACAACTCGAAGAAAAATTTGGCTTTGCCGGTATTATCGGTAATAGTCAGCAAATGCATAGAATATTTAATATACTTAAACAGATTGCTTCAACCACTGCAACCGTCCTGGTAGTGGGTGAAAGTGGTACAGGAAAAGAATTAATAGCCAGGGCGATTCATTACAATGGGCCGCGTAAGAATAATCCTTTTGTCGAATTAAACTCTGCTGCAATTTCAGAAACCTTACTTGAAAGCGAGTTGTTTGGACACGAGAAAGGTGCCTTTACAGGAGCTTTAAGTCAAAGAAAAGGGAAATTTGAATATGCAAATAATGGCACTCTGTTTCTGGATGAAGTAGGAGATATGCCGCTTACAACTCAGGCAAAACTGTTAAGAGTAATAGAGGATGGGAGGATTGTCCGTATTGGCAGCAATGAAACGACAAAGGTAGATGTAAGAATAATAGCTGCTACAAACAAAGATTTAGGAGCACTGGTCAAAGAGGGTAAATTTAGAGAAGATTTGTACTTCAGATTTAATGTTATATGCCTGAGACTGCCACCCTTGCGGGAGCGGCAGGAGGATGTTTTCCTGTTAATGGATACGTTTGTTAAGGAGTTTTCTAAAAAGAATGGTAAGAAGATTAAAGATATAACTCCGGAAGCTAGGAAGATTCTGTTCCGGTATAATTGGCCTGGAAACGTCAGAGAACTTAAGAATTGTATTGAAAGTATGATCGTTTTCGATCAAAATGGAGTACTTGATATAGATGATATACCTGAGCATATATATAAGAGTAATAGAACTGCTTTGACCGGGCCTGTTTTTCCTGTTGGGATAACATTAGAGGAAATGGAAAAGGAGTTAATGAAGAACACTTTGGCATATGTGGGTGGGAATAGGGGAGAGACTGCAAGGATACTGGGTATTGGAGAAAGGACTCTTTACAGAAAACTGGAAAAGTATAACTTGAAATAAGGAAGGTAATAATGGCCGAAATCCGATTATGTGGTAAGTGTAAAAAAAGTATTCCTAGTAAGGATATAGAAGCGGGGGTAACAACAGAACGTTATGGACAATTAATTTGTAAGGAATGCTCAGAGGCCTTTAGTAAGAAGAAAGATAAAGGTGGGGCGGATGAATTGCAATTCCTCTTTGAGTCGATTCTGAGAGAAGTTAAAAATATTGGTAGAGTGTTAACGTATGAGTCAGGTTCATGGCTGAATATCGTTGGTGCTGTGGCGCAATGCTTTGTTTTTGGTGCATTAGTATTTGCTTATACTAATAAGAGTGGAGATGTGCATTCTGCTTTACTCCTTGCTATTATTTTTCAGCTTATGGCACTCACTTTTTTTGTGATTAAAAAATAGTCTTTGTTTCGTAGTTCATTGCAAGGTACTTGAAAATCCCGTGAACGGTTGCCTTGACAATCTAATTCCTTTATGCTAATTTTATTAACGCTTTTGCTTCTTAATATAAAGTAGTAGGAAAACCATGCGATATCAAGTGGCAATAAGATATGGTATTTTAAGGAACGTTGAAAATGCTTTTACTCAAGTTTCAGATTTGAGGAAAGGTGATAAGGTTATTATACGTTCTTCACGTGGTGTAGAATTTGGCGTAGCTCTTTCACAATCAGAGGAGTTGGATGATAAAGCAGTTGTTACGGATATGGGAGAGGTACTGCATAAGATTACAGAAGAAGAAGAGAAAAAACAGATAGAGATTGAAGAAGAAACAATCCCATCGGAATATAATTATTGTCAGGAAAGAATAAAAGAACACAAGTTGCCAATGAAGCTTGCCAGTGTTGAACACCTTTTTGGGAGCAAGAAGATAATATTTTACTTCCTGGCTAAGGGGAGGGTTGATTTCAGAGAACTGGTTAAGGATTTAGCAAAGATGTACAAATCCAGGATTGAGATGAAGCAAATCGGTGTTCGAGACGAAGCTAAATTGTTAGCAGAATATCAGCATTGTGGCAGGGAGCTTTGTTGTAGAACGTTCTTGAAGCATTTAGAGCCGGTTACTATGAAGATGGCTAAGAATCAGAAAGCAACGCTCGATCCGTCAAAAATATCAGGTAGATGTGGCAGGCTGATGTGCTGCTTGAGATATGAAGATGAAGCGTATGAAGAAATGAAGGATACGCTTCCGAAAAAAGGGACATTAATAGCTACCACAAAGGGAGTTGGAGAGGTGGTAGATTACGATATCTTACAACAGAAAGTAACTATGGAATCAAAAGACAAAAAATTGGTTGTTGTAACAAAAAAGGAGATTTTAGAGCAAGTAAGTGGCGCGCGAGCAGGTACGGCAAAGGGATGTGAATCTGCCTGTGATCATGGAAGCAGGAATGACTGTAAATAAGAAAAGTTTTTATGTTACTACGCCAATTTATTATGTAAATGATGTTCCGCATATAGGGCATTCATACACTACAATAGCGGCTGACACCTTAGCAAGATATAAGAGGATGAGAGGTTGTGATGTCTTCTTTTTGACCGGAACGGATGAACATGGCCAGAAAATAGAGAAATCCGCTCAGGCTAATAATGAAAGTCCTATTGAACTGGCGGATAGGATGGTCAAGAAATTTAAGGACTTATGGAAGATTCTTGATATATCCAATGACGACTTTATTAGAACAACAGAGGATCGTCATGTTAAACAGATAGAAAACGTATTTGAGAGAATGTTTGAGAAGGGGGATATCTATTTAGGAGAGTATGAAGGCTGGTATTGTATTCCCTGTGAAAGTTTCTGGACGTCGTCGCAGCTGTCTTCAGATAATTGCCCTGAATGTGGACGTTCTGTTGAGAAAATAAAAGAAGAAAATTATTTCTTTAAATTATCGAAATATCAGGATCCACTTTTAGATTATTTTGAAAAATATCCGGATTTCATCAAGCCTGAATCAAGAAGAAACGAACTATACAGAAGGATAGTTGGAGGCATAGATGATATTAGTGTAAGCAGGGCAGCAGTTGAATGGGGCATCCATGTGCCCATGAATAGGAAACATACTATTTATGTGTGGGTTGATGCCCTTTTTAATTATATAACGGCTTTAGGATATGATGATGACTCTGAGAAGCTGAAGAGATATTGGCCTGCCAATGTACACATAATAGGGAAAGAGATTTTATGGTTTCATGGTGTTGTGTGGCCGGCAATGTTGATGTCGTTGGGGATAGAAGCTCCTTGTCAAGTTTATGCTCATGGCTGGTGGACATTAGAAGGAAAAAAGATATCAAAATCTCTGGGTAATGCAATAGATCCTGTTAAGATTACGGATACTTATGGTATAGACACTTATAGGTATTTCTTGCTTAGAGAAGTGCCATTTGGACTGGATGGTAATTTCTCCTATGAAGCTATGGTGAACAGGATAAATTGTGACCTGGGAAACGATTTAGGAAATCTACTGCATAGAACATTGACTATGGTTGAAAAATATTGTGACGGGGTAGTGCCGGAAGCCGAAAGTTTGTCGACGGAAGGTAAGGAATTAGTTGTTGGAGCGGAGAAACTTAATGAAGAGGTTGAACTTGCGATGAGTGATCTGCAATTCAGTAAGTCGTTGGAAGTGATTTGGAACTATATTGGACTGGTTAATAAATATGTAGAGATCTCGAAGCCCTGGGTATTGGCGAAGGAATCGAGTATGAGAAATAAACTTAATGAAGTCTTGTATAATCTTGTTGAATCTATTAGAATAATTTCGTTATTTATATTACCAATTATGCCAAATATTGCAGCTGAGATACAAAAGCAGTTGGGATTGTCTTCAGATGACAAGTCTATTGATAACAAAATCACATGGGGTGGGACCAGGCCTGGAATCAAGGTGTGTAAAGGGGAGCCGGTCTTTCCACGGGTTGAATATTCTTCTGCAGCAAATTAGGTTGCCAAAGGCAACGGCTTATGGCCTCAATGTCTTATGAACATGTACCTATCCTCTCTTTCGAGAGGATTCCAGAACTGGAATCCTCTCGAAAGAGAGGACAGATTTTGGACGACTTTGAAAGACTATACTGTTAAATAAATGGGCAAGAAAACTGCACAAGATACATGGAAAAAGCTTCAAAGGATAATTGATAAAGACAGCCGCTATTCGGTACAGTCATATCAATTTATTTTTGAAGCTCTTGATTTTACCGCTTCCAGGCTTGGGAAAAAATACAATAGCTCAAGGGAGGAAGAGCGTCATGTTAGTGGACAGGAGCTCTCAGAGGGGATTAAACAATTTTCATTGATAAAGTTTGGTTTTATGACAAAGAAAGTCTTTGATCTGTGGGGTATAACTAACAGTGGAGATTTTGGAGAAATAGTCTTTAATCTGGTAGAGAGCGGATTAATGGGTAGAACAGAATCAGATTCAATAGAAGATTTTAGAGATCTTTATGACTTTCAAACAGAATTCGAGGATAAATTCGAATTCGATGGTGACTTTGATCTTTCCTTTTCCTGGAATATATATGGAAAAAAGGAATAAAGTGTTAAATCACGTTATACTCTTAACGCAGCGAAAACCAACATTGTTGTCCTTACCAATTGGCACACTACAGCTTCGATATGCGCAGTTTAAGATGGTCATATGATTTATCCATGATCCTCCACGAACCACACGATATTTTCCCTCAGTATACCATTCCTGGCACCATTCCCAAACATTTCCTGACATATCATAACAACCGTAAGGGCTAGCTCCGGATTGATGAGTTCCTACATTAGTGGGAGCACCTATAGAGATGTCTAAATCAAAAACAGCGAGACTTTGATCTGGCTTTCCATTTCCCCACGGATATTCTCTTCCGTCCGTACCTCGAGAGGCTTTTTCCCACTCTTTTTCTTCCGGCAGTCTTTTTCCTGCCCAATTTGCATAAGCAACTGCATCCTCCCAGTTCACACCGACTACAGGTTGATTTGTGTTGTTAAATCTTTTATCTTTCCAGAAAGCAGGTTCATCATAGTTTGTTTCTTCCATAAACTTTCTGTATTGATTATTTGTTATTGGATACTTATCAATGTAAAATGCGTCTACCCTTACAGAGTCCTTTTCAACTCCCATTAAGAAAGTCCCTTCAGGAACATATACCATCACCGAACTATCTTTTTTATTAGTGATTGCTTTTTCTTCAGTTTGATTACTCATTTTCTCAATATCTATTGATGTTCTTTCTAAAGTGATTTAGCAATTACTACTAAAACAATTTATATATAATACTGTAATACTGTAATACTACAATCAGATTCATGGTACTATAAATGGGCTTTACCTTGAATATAACTAATTCATCTTAACAAAATAATAGCAAAACGGTGGGTTTGTCCAATTCTGATGTGAGGTTCAGTCTTATAAAGGCCCGATTAATTTACAATTATTAAAGTAGTTTGTCAAGAACAAAGAGATGAAGATAAGCATCGGCTATCGTTATATTTAGAGTAACATTGTTGGAATGGTGAAACCTCAGAAGTGCGGGAAACGGCTTTATGAGTTTACTGATTCCGGTACAAAAGAAATCAATTGATTGATTGAATGGCTATCCGGACCGATCTTTTTACACCACTTCTGATAATAACAATGTCTACTTCGTCGCCAACTTCATGTCTATCTAGAATTCTTATAAGGTCAGCACTCTTCTTTACCTGGGAACCGTCACATTCAATTATTATGTCTCCCATTTCTATTCGTCCACTGGGCAAACGTTTTACTGCCCTCAATCCTGCCTCTTCTGCTGAACTGCCTTTATATACTTCAAGGATTCCCACACCTTCTATACCTAACCTGGACATAATGTGTTCCGGGATAAGCGAAATGCCAAGTCCCGGTCGCCCTACCTTTCCATAATTGATCAATTTGGTGACAATCCGATTTACCGTATCTACAGGTACCGCAAAACCTACACCTGAATATACTCCGCTGGGACTTACAATGGCAGTATTTACACCAATCAGCCTGCCAAATGAATCCAGAAGCGGTCCCCCGGAATTTCCCGGATTAATGGCAGCATCTGTCTGGATTACATCATGAATGTATCTCTTGGTCATAGACTGGATTGTCCTGCCCAGAGCGCTGATAATGCCGGTGGTCAATGTAGAATCCAATCCGAAAGGATTTCCGATGGCCAGTACCTTTTGCCCTACCCGTAAATCGTTAGAGCTCCCTATCATCACGGGTGGAATATTAAGATTCATAGCATTAATTTGTAATACTGCCAGGTCGTGGTCGGGATCAGCTCCTACTATTGAGGCGTCGTAACTTTTTCCGTTTTGCAGTTTGACTTCTATTTCGTCAGCCTCGTAGATAACATGAAAATTTGTTACAATATGGCCCTTATTATCCCACAAGAAACCTGAGCCGGTTCCTTGAGGTATTTCCATAACGTTAAAAGAAAAGAGATCCCTTTGAAACCTCTTGTTTGTTATATATGTGACAGATGGAGCGCTCTGTTCAAAGATTTGCATATTGGCTCTCTCGTCTGCTCCTAAATCACCTATTGGTTGTACTACCGGACGCATTCCTACCCTAGGTCGTATAAATCTTGAAGGTTTTATGCCAAGGAAGTCGGCAACTATCCATACGATTACCATTATAATAAGTATCCTGGCCAGCTTTACCAGTATCGGGTTTGTAAAAGAAGTATTTTGCATAAATTTATAGTATAGAAATTTGCATCATATTTATTTTGCTTCCGTAGGATTACATATCTTATACAGAAAAGAGCTCTTTTCGTACAGTGATTTTCTCGATATAGCCCTCTTTAGGTTCGTATCCGGTGCCGGCTACTTGAGGAACGTTGATAAACCCATCGTTACTGACGGTTACGGGTGGATCGATGATGTCTTCTTTAAAGTATCGTCTGCTTGCCGAGACATCACCGGGCAGGGTGAAACCGGGGAGTGATGACATCGCTATATTATGTGACCGTCCAATACCCGCCTCCAACATGCCTCCACACCATACTGGCATCTGGTTGTCATAGCAGTAATTATGAATCTTGATGGCCTCGCTGAAGCCACCCACACGTCCCAGCTTTATATTGATGATTCTACCACTCTCCATTTCAATAGCCCTTCGTGCCTGGTCAATGGAAGTAATAGGTTCGTCAAGACAGATGGCGGTGCTAAGCTGTTTTTGTAAATGGGAGTGATCAACAATATCATCATGACCCAATGGCTGTTCGATCATCAGGAGATTAAATTCATCGAAGCGTTTTAGCAGATTTATGTCTGCGAGAGTATACGACGAGTTTGCATCCACAGAGAGAGGAATATCAGGATAAGTTTGACGAACCAGACTGAGAATATTATAATCCCAACCCGGCTTAATCTTAATCTTTATCCGCCGGTAACCGGCATCGACTTCAGTCTTAATCTTTTCCAATAGTTGTTCGGGGGTATCCTGTATTCCGATAGATACACCACAGGGAATCTTCTCGAGTGTTCCTCCCAATAGTTTGCAGAGCGGCATATTCCTGGCTCTGGCAGTTAAGTCCCAGCAAGCATTTTCTACTGCCGCACGAGCCATCTGGTTGCCTCGGATCGGTTTAAACCACTGACTGACTTCAGAGGGCTCATTCCAATCTTGTCCGATTATAATTGGGGCTAATACCTCTTTTATGATAACCCAGGCAGTATCAATAGTCTCGTGAGAGAAAAATGGCTTCTCTCCGGTTGTACACTCACCATAACCAACGGCTCCGTCACAAAAAACCTTTGTTAAAAGTATTCGGCGTTCTTCGGTTCTGCCAAAGCTGGTTTCAAAATAGTGTACAAGCGGCAGGTTGATTTCCCGTATTTCCAGCCGTTCAATCTTGATGTTGCTCTCCTGAAAAGACAAAAACTATTTTTGACAAGATTAACCAAAGTATATCAATCAGAGTTAAAATAAGAAAGGGTTTTTGTGGATATCCGGAAACTGCATGATAACTTGTTGTAACCCTGAAATAATATATTTGACAGACGGTGTCATACAATGTATACATGATATATGGTTTTTTACGAGAATGAGATTGAAAAGACTGTAAAAAAAGGAAAGATACCGGAAGGAATATTTAAAAGATTTAATAATGCGTTTATTGCTTTAGATACTACAAAGGATTTGGGCTTATTTGATATCAAAAAATTAAAGTCGTCAGAGGATAGAACATATTATAGATTAAGGAAGGGGAAGTATAGAGCAATCTTCTTTATCGAGAATGAGAATTTTTATGTTATTTCATTAGCAAAGCGAGAGGAGGTTTATAAAAAATGGGAATAGTTTCTGTCAGATTTAATAAAGAAGAAGAAAAAATATTAAAGAAATTATCCAATCATTTTCATGCGGACAAATCAACCTTAATTAAGAAATCATTATTAGAACTTTATGAAAATATGGTTGATCTGAAAGTTGTTAAAAGTTTTGAAGCCAAAGAGAAGAAAGGCAAAGTTTCCTTTGTAACTGCAAACAATATCATTGCTGATTAGGTACTCAGTTATCATATTTTTAATGCTTTCATTCCAATCTTTATGGTATTATGTTTATTGGTATTGGTAGCGCTTTATTCCTGGCGTCAGACTTGTACATGCCCACGTAGAATTAGACGAACAGTTGTATGTTTTTCATTAGAAACCTGTTCAATTTATTAATAGGTGAAAGTGTATGAAGAGGTTAATTTCCTGTATTCTTTTCTTCTTGCTGGTTATTAGCTATACAAATGCTGATTCTGTCAAAAGCAATACCAGGCGCTATCCAAAATCAAAATCCGGAATTATTAAATATAATATTTCCGGAACTACAACAGGAACTGAAGTCGTTTATTATGAAGATTGGGGAAGGCGCGAGGCAATATATACAAAATCAACCACAGACTTGAGGGGAGTGATAGTGGATAGAAATACATTAACTATTCTGGAAGACAATGGCCTATGGATAAATAACATCGATCTTAACGCAAGAACAGGAATAAGGATGAAGAATCCAAAGTATAAAGAGTATATTGGGCTATCAAGGATAGAATTAGAAAATACTAAAAAAAAGAGTTTAAAAGATGCAGGTGCAAGGCGAGCTGAGATCGAAATGGTTATTGGTAAGCCCTGCTTTGTCTGGACAGTACAATATAACGGCCATGAAATCTATTTGTGGAATGGAATTATCCTGAAGAAAGTAACAGGGGGTGGGTATTTGGAGACGATCACAGTTGCAACGGAAATAACCGAAAGTGTTAATATCCCTGAGGAAAAATTTACAATCCCCCCGGACATTCAAATGAAGACCCTGGATATGTCCATATTTCATTGAAACTAGCGACCTTTTCTATCTTTAGTAAAGAGGGAAACAGGGAGATTCGTATGGTTTGGTTAGGCGTTCCAGTACATAATAGATTCTACGTGTAGTTCCCTCCCGCTCGACCTGCAAAGAATTAATGTAATACCCCCCGGTATCAAAATAATGGATAAGAGTTTTCTGGACAAGTTCACGCCACTCGCGTGCGATTTGTATATTGGAGACTTTCATTCCTTCAATATCATCCGGTATCTCCAGAAACAGCACATCATCTGTCAGCGTTAAATCTGAGCCAACCGGGATGAGCAGCCCCTCTTCGTCACGTTCCGTTCTATTTATGTTCAAACCTTCTTTTGGCTGTATCTTCGCAACCTCTTGATTCTCTCCATTCATAATGGTTTTGACTCTGTCACTGAGAAGCCACCATTCAGCAAGAAGACGGTCTGTGCCCAGGCCGCTGTGCAGTTTACTGGAAGTCTCCTCCCCATACAGGTTGATGTCGTAACTGCAGGCAATGATGCCTAACTTGTTTATGTTCAGATGTGCATTCCTGGATTGTAACGGGTCGAATGCCCATGTTATGAGATCTATGTTGCGGCTCAGGGCTTCTTCCCGTTGGGCTTTCTTTAACCTGAAACCGATATTATGGTCACGATATTCCGGCAATACTGCCATCATGTGTGAATGTTGTGAGGGCCGTCCATAATGAATTGCAGCAACGCCAAATAGAAAGCCTATCATTAAGTCTCCATCAAAGGCTCCCATTGCAAATCCACCATGTTTACACACTATTCGCATAAATCTTGAGGGTATTATGTCAGCCTTACTAAATTTCCATACTGCTTCCTGCAGTGTTTCGCAGGGTTCTAATTCTTTGACTGTCCTTAATTGCTTGAACGTAATAGGCATACTTCAACAGGAATAGGATATTGTTTCAATGTTTGCCATAGTCTTGAGACCAGCGGGAGCTTTGATTACTGCGGGTATGGCGTTGGCTGTAATTGCGCAGGTTGCAATGTCGCCATTGATACCGTCTTTAATGGTCATATCAATATCTGGCGTTCCCTCTATAATAATACGGTCACGTGGATTGGATTCTCCTACGGTTGCTTTGAAGATCAGGGTAATCACTTCCTTGTTTTCTATATAACCACGGCCAGTCTGGCTGACTCCTGTCGCTTTGCCGGGCTCAATTGTGAGTTCATCAGTAGTTACCTTTTCTGTGGCAATAACAGGATCTATAATATCTTCAGTCTTGTCCAGTTTCCAGCCAATCTTGTGGGCAATCATATGTATAGATTCGGTTAACCCTACGTGCCGCAAAGTGCCTTCTTTTACCCTATCATTGAATTGTTCTACCGTGAGGCCTGCACCAATCTTCTTCTGAAATGGAATCCTCCTGAATTGTGCGTTTTGAATGCGCTCCACAGTTACCTTTTTAACATTACGACAAATACCAGTCATTGCCAATGGGAGGAAGTCCATCAGAAATCCCGGGTTAATACCCGTAGCCAACACAGAAACATCATTCATTTTTGCCGCTACGTCAATCTCATCGGCTGTTTTCGGGTTGGTTAACCATGGATGCGAGAGTTCTTCACAGGTTGAAACTATATTAACTCCGAACGATACAATCTCGAGAATTTGTGGTTTGATATTTTCAAGACTCGACGTGGTTGTCAATACAACAATATCAGCATCCACTTTACTGAGTAATGTTTTTGGGTCACCTGTGATACGCACACCGTAAGCTGAAGATGATCCTGCCAATTCACCAATATCAAGATTTAGTTTCGTTGGATCAGAATCTATAGCGCCAACAATCTGGACACTATCTCTTTCAAGCAGATATTGAGTGATTTTGTTCCCAATAGGCCCAAGCCCATATTGAACTATCCTGTTCTTGTTATCCATTAAATTATAGTAATTATGAGACGTTTTTATTATATTGGAATACTTATTCTCACCCGAAAGAAAGTACGGAAAAGAAACAAAACTTAACTATCCACAGTCCAGCAAGAGGTAGAAATGTCGTTAGACGTTACAAAACAAGCAGACGAAAGACTTCCTGAACTTACCGCTTTAGGAAAAATACAGAGTCGGATAGATAAAGTCAAGTTCATTATTCAGGATAAAGACAGGGCTTTCTACAATAAACATTGCAATTTATTTGAGCGTTTGGAAGATCCCAGACAAAGGTTTATAGATACGATAAACCTGAAAATGGACGATGGGTCTATAAAATTCGTTAAACTGTTTCTGGTTCAACATAACCTGGCATTTGGTCCCGGCAAAGGCGTCTTGAAGTTTATCAGACATGTTCGTCTTCCAGAAGGTGTAGGCAAGTTGTCACTACAAGGGGTAAGGGATAGAGTGGAAAAACTGATACTTGAGGAGGTTGAGGCTTCAGCGACAAGTATGAGTTTGCACCATGCCCTTTACAATGTAAAGTTAGGTGGTGCAAGTAATGCCATAATGCTTATGGATATTGCGGAAATTAGGGGGGAAATTAAAACGATCCCAATCCACTTAACCGGAAATGAAACGGCAAGGCTCTCAAGAGAAATAGGTAACAGACTTGTTAAATACCGCATTATGGGTCCGGATGGTTTCTGGCCGGAACCTGATGGTGTCACTACTGATGAACAGATAATAAACTGGGTGGAGGATGAGGCGTTGAGAACACTGCTTTTAAAACATCTCCTTGCGCCTAAGGATAAAAAACTGATGGATGTTCTGAGTATGGTTCATGGCCAAATAGAAGGAAAAGGAGAGGCCGGAAGAGGGGAAATGGAGATACTGGAAACACCTTATCATGATGCCGCATTAATATGGCTGAAGGAATGGAGAGCAATAAGGCGGGGAGAGACGGCAATGGAGGAGTTAAACTCCGAAGAGTCGAAGGTCAGTAAACACTACAGGCAAATGATATCAAGGACTGAACGGAAATATGATGTAATGCCGGCCATTGCCAGAGATATTATAGCTGTCAAACGGCTACTTACCGTAATGCACCTTCCGTTCAGGGACTATAGGCCTAACGGGCAGATAGTGATTATGGATACAGGGATTGCACCCGTAATCTTACATGGATATTTGTCAGTGTTGGAGGGGCTTTCCGGTGAAGACGTAGTTGTCACCAGTGTATTTTCAAAACGTCTTGGGGGCAGCTCTCCTAAAAGAATTGAGCAGCTTTGCAGAATATATGTGGAAGCGGCATATAACCTGGGCGCTAAGGTTGTAATTCTCTGTAATACTATGGATGCCAATTCAAGGATTATACTGGAAAAAGAATTTACCATCCCTATTCTCGGCCCTATTGTACCTGCTGTAGAAACCGTGTTTAGCCTGGAGAGTGCCAGGGGGGCAGTGATAAAGAATATCGGAATAATTGCGACAAAGTCTACGATAGAAAGTGGTGCTTACATAAATGAGATTAGAAAGCATAATAAAGAAATCGGAATATTCAGCGTAGCCGCACCGCTTTTTGCTACTATGGTGGACAAGGGTAAGTTTGATAAAACTGGATCTCAGGTGATTAGCAAAAGGGACATGTCTATTATCGAAGCTAATCTAAAGCCTCTTATAGAAGAAGAGATCGAAATTCTCATTTTGGGGTGTACCCATTACGGCATATTTAAGCAGGCGATACATGAGATCTGGAAGAGCCGTACAGGTAGAGAGATTCAAATTGTAGATTCTGCCAGAGAACTTTCCCGTTATACCCAGGCTTTTCTCAGACAGAATAAGATATTGTCTTTAAGAACGAAACAGAAAGGAAAAATAACCTACATGGCCAGCGAAGAAGATACTCCGGAGTTTGAACGAAAAGTGTCAGAGATTACAGGATATATGGCTAATGTTGTACCGACAGACATCGGTGAAGTGGTTGGCAGATTGAGCGAGGAAGATAGATCATTCCAGAAAACAGTAGTTAAGGAGAGCAGGGAGGACATCAATCTAAGAGCCGGTATCATCGATTCGAATCTATCTGCTGAGGCCAAAGTTGCTATTGCGGACAAACTATATGGAGTTAAAGATAAAAGTGTAAGCCGGACCGGCTGTGAGGTATTATCGCCGGAATTGAAAGATGAGCATATAAAAGAGATAACCGGGTTAACCACGCAAAACGAAGAACTGTTAAATATCCTTTCTCGCATCAAAAATACCACTTCCCGATAAAGCAAGCAAATCTTCCTGCCATTTTGTAAAAATCTTCGAGAGTGCCAGAATTTTAATATTGACAGATATGTAGTCAAACAATATATTAGGTGAACGTGTGTTCACCCCAGTTAGAAGAAAAGCTACGCCTTGCAGCGTAGTAAAAAATATATAACCCTGATTGTCGTCAGGTAGGTAGGGTTAAAGCCCAAATTTTCTAACGGGGTTCACCTAATATATGAAAACTGAACTTACAAAAAAACAGCAAAGGTTCCTGTCATTTTTGACGAAGTATATCCGGGAAAAGGGTTATCCTCCTACTATTCGGGAGATTGTGTATCACTTGAAACTGGCAAGTACCAACAGTGTAAAGAAGTATCTGGATATACTTGAACGTAAGGGCTACATAAAGAGAGTGCCAAACAGCCCAAGGGCAATCGAATTATGCGTGGAAACACCCGAGAGCCACGCAAGGGTGATACCCGTAGTCGGAAAGGTCAGGGCCGGAGCGCCTCATCTTGCAGTTGAAGATATTACGGGACATCTGGCCATGGATGCATCAGTGGCTCGTTGGGATAATACCTTCTTTCTCAAAGTAGAAGGGGACAGCATGATAGACGCCCATATTCGGGACGGTGATTTCGTATTAGTTAAATCTCAGCAGACTGCAGAAAATGGTGACATAGTAGTTGCCATTATCAATGATGAGGCGACGGTTAAAAGATTTTTCAGGAGACGCAATAATATTTATCTGGAACCGGCCAATCCAATCATGAAGCCCATAGTTATCAAAGAAAGCCAGGCTCATGAGATGATTATAGTCGGGAAGGTTGTAACAGTGTTGAGGCAGATTAAATAAATATGATTACAGAGATAGGTGAACCCATAAAGGTAGGCGTAGTTTTTGGAGCCAATTGTATTGGTGGGAAAAAGATAAAACCAGTGTGGTTTATCTGGAAAGAGAGACAATACCGCATTAAGGAGGTAACGTATACGTGGACTAATAAAGAGGGAAGCGCCTCTGTTCATTATTTCTCCGTTACAGACGGTCAGAACCTGTACGAAATTGCCTACAACACCGAGACCATGGTATGGATGCTTATGGCGGTGGAGATGGAAGGATAGCCGTAGGAAAAATTCGAAATCCGAAATATCAAACAAATCCGAAGGACAAAAATAAGAAATCCTAAACAGTTTAACCTGGAAGACAGTGTCTTGGAATACGTGCTGGTTCATTTTGAGTTGTATGAAATGATTCTTTGAAAATTTGAAAAAAGTTAATTTATATTACCTCACTTTCGTGAGGATTCCAGTACTGGATTCTCCGCTTAGTCGGATCTGCCTTGGGCATGACTTGCGAAAGCAAGGTTTGCTATGTACGTATGAATATTTTTGGTTCTATATTGCGTAAGAGTGAATAAAGTTTCGAACATTTGATATTCGAGTTTTATATTTGTTTCGGATTTCGAGCTTCGGATTTCGAATTTATTTTCATTGTTAATAGATGTAGGGTGGATTAAGCGAAGCGAACCCACTAATTACCTAAGACCATGTCTGACAAAAGAACCATAATGCATGTGGATATGAATGCTTTTTTTGCCTCTGTGGAGCAGCAGTCTAAACCTTCGCTCAGGGATAAACCTGTGGCTGTTATTGGTGCGCAACAAAGGACGGTTATTGTTACGGCCTCATATGAGGCCAGGGCTTATGGTGTTAAGGTTGGCATGACAGTGCCGGAGGCAAAGAAACTCTGCCCCGATATAATATTTGTGGCAGGTAATAACAAGAAATATACAGATACCTGCACACGTCTTGTCAGACTTTACGCAGATTATACGCCGCTGGTGGAGGTGTATTCAGTTGACGAGGCATTTCTCGATATAACAGGATCCATTTGCCTTTTTGGCGAGCCTGAAGATATCGCCATGAGGATTAAGAAAAGAATCCGGAGGGGTTTTGGGCTTACCTGTTCCATCGGTGTGGGACCTAATAAGCTGTTGGCAAAACTGGCTGGCGGTATGCAGAAACCGGACGGGTTTACGATAATACACCCCGGGGCTGTTTCTGAAATCCTTGAGGAATTACCGGTAAGTGAACTCTGTGGAATAGGTTCACGGCTTGAGAGGCATCTTGAAACTATTGGTGTTAGGACGTGTGGTGAGTTGGGAAGATTTCCGGTAAGGGAGTTGGAGAATAAATTTGGTATTGTTGGTCGAAGACTTTATCAGATGGGACGGGGAATAGACGAAAGTCCTGTTGTTCCGGTTGAGGAGACGCCGGATGCAAAATCCGTCGGTCACAGTATGACCCTTGAGAGGAATGTAAGTAACGGTGAAGATATGGATAGATATATATTACAGCTCTCCGAAATGGTGGGGAGACGATTGCGCCGCGGCCACTATTCCGGCAGGACAATAGCCCTGACCTTGAGGTATTCGGACTTTCATACCTTTACAAGGAGATGCACTATCAAAGAATATATAAATGACGGATTTGACATATACCTTGCAGCGCTCGATATATTAAAAGTGATAAGGCTAAAACATGCAGTACGATTACTGGGTGTAAGTATCTCAAATCTGGTAACGAATTACTGCCAGATACCACTTTTCAAGAAGGACAGGGATAGGGTAGCTATCGTGCAGGCTATGGATGAAATAAATGACAGGTACGGCGAATTCAGTATAACACAGGCAAGGCTTCTCGACCGATATCAACATAAGGGCGTTATCGCCCCTGCATGGAGGCCTGCAGGTATCAGGAAAGTAAATTATTAATGATTAATGGAACAACGGATTTTCTTTTGATGGTACAAATCAATAATATTATTTAAGAATAGGAAGATTATATTTCTTGTTTAACCGCTTTCTTCTTGACTCAAAGAACGTTTCCATGTATCTTTAATTTTTAGATAGGCAAGTACTTAATATGTTCAAAGTCATGTTAATGTAAAGAGTTATTGATATTGAGACTCTGCTCATACATTTAATTAATAAGTCTATAACAAAGAATCAAATATGAAAAATATAACACTTGAGGCTATTTATAAAAAAGTTATTCGTTTGCAACGTGATGTGGATGAAATAAAGAAAACCCTTATTGAAGAGCCTGAATTACGTGATGAGTTTATACTGAAAATGAAAGATATTGACAACGAAAAGAATGTTATGGTTAAGGACTTTAGAGATAGATATGACATAAAATAATGTATAAACTTGCCATTAAAGAGAGCCTCGATAGAAAATTCAAAAAACTACAAAGAAAAGACAAAGAATTACTTCGTTTGATCGAGAAGAAAGTGCAGAATATACTTTCAGAACCCCACCGATTCAAGCCTTTAAGAAAACCTTTACAAAACAAACGCAGGGTTCACATAGGAGGTTCCTATGTACTGGTTTATGAGGTTAATGAGAATGAAAAGCTGGTTACATTGATAGATTTTAATCATCACGACAATATTTACAAATAGAGTTTTTTAAGCTGCCACCTGCCAGGCGGTATTTTGGCGGGTTCGCTCCTACAAACAGATCAACAAAACAGGAAAGATTGTTATGAGGAATAAGAGTTTGTCACTTGAAGAAAGGAGTATTATGGCACTTTCATTGCACTCACTCAAATAACACCCATATTAAACAACATATCAGTTTTACCTATTGTTTATACTGTTCTATATAATTAATGCCCAGAAGTGTACAAGTTTTTTCCTGCATACTTTGGGCTTTTTTTTATTCCAAAGACTATTGCAGGTTCAGGCTTGCGGTCTGACTCTGAACGTTTCGGTTCAATCTACAAGATTGAACTGGCAATGGTATATTGTTTATAGGGATACAGGTGGGGAGATCTCCCCCTGTATTTTCTTTTGATGATTGGAAGGGGCTAAGCATGAAAAAATAATCAGGTTGTCCGAGATTTTAAATACTTTACAGATACATTTAAAAAGGGATTTACAAATATACACTACTAATACTCTTCGCTCGGACAACCTGTGGTTATGGTTAATTTATAAATTGATCAATTTAAGCCGTAAAATCGCTTTTCTAAAGAGTTTGGTTCAGATGAAGACTTGTCGCTTACAGAGTATGTGCTCGATGCGACTCTTTCATTCATTAAACCGCACTTATCGCATATTCGGTTATAGGGTCCCTTGCTGAGAAACTGTTTTCCACATTTTAAGCAGGCTCTCTTTTTCTTTAATCCGCTCTTTGTGGTACTAAAACCTTTAGGGACACCTCTTGATTTCATCTTTTTCCTATTTAGTTTTAAATGGTTAGTATTGTCTTTCATTACTGACTACCTCCTTAACTATACATACAACAATACGGCCAATAATGTTCCCGTATTTTATATTTTTGATGTGAGTCCAAATATAAGTTAATTCTTTTGATTGCTATAGGTTACGTACGGAGATTTAGCTTGACTTTAATTTTAATTCATGTAATTTTGCACTCTTACTGGGGAGGGGACTGGTTGCCCACATCACAATAGCAATTTTGGATGCGGGCAATCTTTTTGTTACCCGTGAGGGCTTGAAAATTGGACAATGATACTACCATAAAAACGGAGAATTTATCGAAGGCGTACAGAAGCTTTTGGGGACGCAAGAAGATATTAGCGCTGGATAAACTGAATATAGATATTAAAAAAGGTGAAATCTTTGGATTGCTTGGCCCAAATGGTTCCGGGAAAACAACTACTTTAAAACTCCTTTTAGGGCTGATTTTTCCAACGGAGGGCAGGGCATTAGTATTAGGAAAAACAACAAATGATGTGGACGTCAAGAACAGAATCGGCTTCTTACCGGAAGAATCTTGCTTTTACAGGTTTTTAAATGCAGACGAGATACTGGACTTTTACGGTCAGCTGTTCAAGATATCCAGAAAAGAGAGAAAGGCAAGAATAGACCGGCTCATTGAGCAAGTGGGGCTTGGACTTGCAAGGAAAAGACCCCTGAGGCAATATTCCAAGGGAATGTTACGCAGGATCGGTATTGCACAGGCATTGATCAATGATCCTGACCTGATTATTCTTGATGAACCAACCAGCGGGCTTGACCCTATCGGTACCAGAGAGACAAAGGACATAATTCTTGCTTTAAAAGAGCGTAGAAAAACGGTTCTTCTGTGTTCACATCTTTTATCGGATGTACAGGATATTTGTGATAGAGTTGCAATCCTTGATAAGGGTAAGCTCCAAATCTCAGGTACAATTGATGAATTGCTTTCCAGTAAAGATGTTGTTGAGGTGCTAATCCGTAACCTGTCGGATGAGGCAATTAGTGAAGTTGAGACGTTTATAAAGGAAAGGCATGGCGAGGTTATCTCGGTTAAAAATTCTTCCGATACGCTTGAGGGTTTATTTTTAAAGATCTATGCAGCAAATATTAATAATAGCAAAACAGACGTTTAAGGAAGCGGTTAGAAATAAGATACTGTTTGTCTTTATTATTCTTGGTTTAATTACCATTTGCTGTTCCGTTTTCATGCCGGTTGTTGGTGATGGAAGAGAGAAAATAAGAATCGTTGAATCTATGTGCTTTCGTTCCATCACCTTTTTTGGTACACTGGCAGCGATTTTACTTTCCGCATCCTCTATCCCAACCGATATTGAGAACAGGGTGCTTTGTACTATAACCACAAAGCCCGTTCAGCGAACCAATATAGTATTTGGGAAAATTATAGGTTTTATATACATAATCGGGGTATTACTGATAATAATGGGTGGCGCCGGTTATGCATTGATCAAATTCACAGCATCGAAACAAAGCGCTCAAGGAAATAGCAAACTCCTGGCCAGGGAGAAATTCGATCCTTATACTTCACAGGTGACAGGAGAGTCGGTCAGGAAGATTGGGAATGTCTCCTGGGTAGAAGGAGGAGGAAAAGGAACATCAGTATGGAAGTTTAAGGGATTACATTCTAAGGACAGAAAAGATGGCTTGGAGATCGAGATAGATTTCCTTGTAGAAAGCAAAAAGAGGTCTACCAGGAAGATTCCAATAAATATCAAAGCTGTTAATCCTTACACAGCGAAAGTGCTGACTGAATCTATAGAAGTATCGCGTAATAAGCCGGGTTTGTTAAAATTAGGCAGTGAATTTCTTGAAGGAGGCGAGGAATTAACGATTGTAGTTTCACCGGAGAATCCCGGAGATTTCATTGGTATAAGTTCAAACAGCATAAGGGTTTTCTTTGGAAACAAAAGCTTTGAATATAATTTCCTGAAGGGATTAACGATAATCTCATCTCAATTCCTGCTTATGGTAATAATAGCAGTATTAGGGTCTACATTTCTTTCCCTTCCTGTTAATATTCTCTTCTGTTTATTTATTTTCTTTTGTGGTAATATAACCGACTTCATGCGTGATTTATCAACAGTTATCAATGTTTTTGAAACGCACGAACATGGGCACGGAATATCTACTGTATTGAAGAAAACAAACGTTTTTGTGGTTTTCCTGGATTATGTTATAAGGAAGCCTCTGTTTCTATTAAGCTATATATTGCCTGATCTCAAAAATTTCAGTGTTGGAAAATATTTTGTAGATGGTATAAATATCCCGTACAAAACAGTATTTATGAGTTTTGGTTATGCAGTTTTGTATGCGGTCTTTTGTTTGCCAATATCGTTTGTAGTTTTTAGGAGAAGAGAAATAGCTTGAGATATTTGGTATGAAAAAGTACTCATTACCAAGATCAATAATAATAGTACCATTAGTAATAATATTTATAATTTCTGCGCTGGTTTTTCTGCAATACAGGATTAACGATTTAAGAAGGGCGCCTGATTCAGGTTATATGCATCTTGATTCGTTAGAGGCTATACCGATAATACTCCTTGGCAGCTTCAGGGGTATCCTGGTTGATCTTTTATGGATTCGGGGTATTGCAAGGCATGAGGAAAAGAAATACTACGAGCTTCTCACTATAAATAATCTGATTGCAAAGTTACAGCCGCATTATCCTGCAGTATGGATATACCAGGCGTGGAATATGTGCTATAATATTGCCTTTGAATGGGAGTCGCCGGAAAATAAATGGAAGTGGATTGCAGCAGGACTGAACTTTGCAGAAAAGGGTGCTTCAAAGAATCCAACAAGCGGAGACCTACTCTTTGAGATTAGTCATATATACTTTCATAAATTTGACTCAAAAAGTTTTAAGTATGCCGGTTATTACAGAGAACGCCTAAAGGAAGAAACCGGCAAGGATAATTATGAACAAGCACTTTACTGGGCGAGAAGGTCTTTAAATTGTAATTCAAAGCTTCGCAAAAGAATTGTAATTGAAAGGACAGTGTGTCATATTTTGTGGCATGCCTCTCAGCAGGCAGAAAAAGATGGTAAGCAGAAGGAAGCCTGGGAGTATGCAGTAAAGTCTGTTGATGAGTGGGAGGCTTATCTGGAAAAGCATCCTGAGGACCCAGGTGGAATAGCCAGAAGTTTTTTAGAGAAGATTAATGAAAAGAGATTACAACTTGAACAAAAAATTTAGAAAGGTGAAAGAATGGTAAAAGGATTATTTCAGAGTAGTTTTTTATACAAAGTAATTTTGACTCTTTTTCTTGTGGCTTTCATATCGCAGGGGGCAGTATTAGCATCGTCTTCGAAGGGTCATTCGCAGAAGGCACAACTTCAAAAATCAGAAGCAGATACAAAACATGTTGTAAAGGCTCAGAGAGCGGCATCTTATAATGATAAGTCAATACCCAGGCTCTGGTGGCTAGCTCCGCTCGGAGCAGTCTTCGCACTGTTCTTTGTTCGCAAATTCTATAAAGAAGTGATGGGTTACCCTGAGGGTGATAAAAAGATGGTTGATATTGCCGGGCATGTTCGAGAGGGGGCTTTTGCCTATTTGAAACAGCAATACAAGGTTGTCGCCATATTTTTCATATTTGTATTCATTGCACTCTTAATACTCTCTTTTGGATTAAAGATTCAATCCGGGTTTGTGCCGTTTGCCTTTCTGACAAGCGGATTCTTGTCAGGGTTGGCTGGATACATAGGAATGAAGATGGCAACAAATGCAAGCGCAAGGACAACAGAAGGGGCAAAGAAGTCATTGGATCAGGGTTTGAAGATAGCCTTTAGAAGTGGTGCGGTAATGGGCTTAATTGTTGTCGGGCTGGGTCTTTTAGATGTATCTGTCTGGTTTTTCATACTTCGGAAATTTACAGATATTTCCCTTACTGAGATGGCTGTGATACTTCCCTGTTTTGGTATGGGCGCAAGTTTTCAAGCCCTCTTTGCAAGGGTAGGAGGAGGTATTTTCACAAAGGCTGCAGATGTGGGCGCTGACCTGGTAGGAAAGGTTGAAGCCGGTATCCCAGAAGATGATCCCAGGAACCCCGCAACCATTGCTGATAATGTTGGTGACAATGTTGGTGATGTAGCCGGGATGGGCGCTGATTTGTATGAATCATATTATGCCTCAATACTTGCCAGTGCTGCTCTGGGTGTTGCCTGTGGTTTGGGTATTGGGGGACTTGTGTTACCGATGTGCATCGCAGGTATTGGAACCATTCTGTCTATCTTGGGTATTCGACTTGTAAAAACCAAAGAAGGGGCATCGCAAAAGGAACTTTTGAAATCTTTAGCAAAGGGTGTAAACGTCAGCTCGATCTTAATAGTGATACTGTCTGCAGTTGTTATAAAGTTCCTGCTTCCCGGACATTTTGGGATTTGGGGTTCGATAGTTACGGGTTTAATTGCCGGTATAATAATAGGGAAAGGAACTGAATTCTTTACATCCGCCGATCATGGACCGACACAAGGCATTGCTGATCAGGCGAAGACAGGCTCCGCTACATTGATTATAGATGGTGTTGCTACAGGTATGCTGTCAACCATAATTCCTGTAACTACCATTGCTGTTGCTATTTTGTTAAGTTTTCTGTTTGCCGGTGGCTTTTCAAGTACAGCTATGGGGCTCTATGGTATCGCTATTGCCGCAGTAGGTATGTTGTCAACGCTTGGTATAACACTGGCAACCGATGCTTACGGTCCTATTGCAGATAATGCCGGTGGCAATGCAGAGATGAGTGAACAGGAGCCAATAGTCAGAGAAAGGACAGATGCCCTTGATTCTCTTGGAAATACGACAGCCGCTACGGGTAAGGGTTTTGCTATTGGATCTGCGGCTTTAACGGCTATGGCATTATTAGCAGTATATGTAGAGGAAGTTAAGATAGGTTTGGAAAGGACAGGTATTCATGCTGTTGAAATAGCCGGTCGTACAGTGGAAACTACAGCACTTCAAATAGCCGACTTAATGGATTATTACAACATTTCCCTGATGAACCCTAAAGTTCTTGTAGGCATTTTTGTTGGTTCTATGGTGTCATTTGTATTCTGTGCTTTGACTATGAAGGCTGTCGGAAGGGCAGCGGGAAAGATGGTAGAAGAAGTAAGAAGGCAATTCAAGGAAATAACGGGTATAATGGATGGGTCAGGCAAGCCTGATTACGCATCGTGTGTATCTATAAGCACAAAGGGCGCTCAGAGGGAAATGATGCTTCCATCATTTCTGGCAATATTTATTCCTATAGTTGTCGGACTGATTTTGGGTGTTCCCGGAAGTATGGGATTGCTGGTCGGCGGATTATCAACAGGGTTTCTCTTGGCCATCTTCATGGCAAATGCAGGTGGCGCCTGGGATAATGCAAAGAAATATATAGAAACAGGACAGCATGGTGGTAAGGGTTCTGACGCTCATAAAGCGGCTGTTGTTGGTGACACTGTGGGAGATCCATTCAAGGATACATCCGGCCCGTCACTGAACATTCTTATTAAGTTAATGTCAATTGTTTCAGTTGTCTTTGCCGGGCTTATAGTGAAGTTTTCACCAATAATTGGAGCTTTATTACATCTTAATTAAATAAATGCTGTGAGAGGTAGGGGCGTATTGCCATACGCCCATACGTCCATGTATACATTGGTTCTTCGACTATAACATATTATGTCAGAAATGAATGAAGAATTAAACAAAGGTAGTTTTTCGGTCTGTCCTAACTCAAGCTGTGAATATAATCATCACGTGAAAGGGGCAAACTTTTGCACGCTTTGCGGTACCTTACTGTACCAGAGATGCGACGATTGTCTGTCTGCAAATCCAAAATATGCAAAGTTTTGTCACTACTGTGGTACTAGCCTGCTGGAGCTTAGGTCGATAGAGGGACAGTACGAAGATGTGGATGATGCAGAGCGTTAAACATCGGTTGTCCAATATTGAGTGGAATTGGATGTCCTCTATTACAGGAGGATACTGGACTCCCGCCAGGGCGGACGAGGATGCCTCCCGAAAGGGATGCTTTTCTTTCGCCACCGCCAGCTGGTTAATAGTGATTTTTTTTAATTTCTTATGCATGTAAATTATATTCGTAGTGCAAGGCTTCAGCCTTGCTTTTTCTCGTGGCAAGTCAAATATATTAGAATCAAATTTGAATGACGGTAATTCTAAATTGAGTTTTGGTCATTTGGGTTTCTTATTTTGAAATTTGTTTTGTATTTCGAGTTTCGTATTTCGCATTTTTAATTCTGTTGAAATAGTCAGTAGGGTATTAAGCATTTCGGGGGTGTCAATACGATAGATTCAAAAGGAATTGCGGTTGAGTGTGCAAAAATCGCTGATAAGAAGAAGGCGCAGAATATAATTATACTTGATATCAGCAAGCTTACGTCTGTTACAAGATATTTCGTAATTTGTACAGGAATTAATGAACGGCAGCTTTATACCATAGCCGATGAAGTAGAAAAAGAGTTGAAGAAGCTCTCCATCAGGAAATCTGGAATAGAAGGATACAGGGAAGCAAAATGGATACTCATTGACTATGGCGATGTCATAGTGCATCTCTTTGACAAAGAAATGCGAAGCTATTATGACCTGGAGTTACTCTGGGGAGATGCCCCCAGGGTGAAATGGTAGGATTACTTATTTCAGATATATCACAATCTCCCTTACATTTTGCTTTCAACAGCGTCCATTCTACCCCTATGTATTGTCAATAGATTAGATTTTGACACCGATTTAATACAATCGTAACTTTTTAAATGAGGTAAATAATATGACGGAAAATACTGAGAAAATATTAAAGGAAGCATTGAAGCTTCCACCAATTGAAAGAGCAACTATTGTGGATAGACTAGTTTCCAGTCTGGATAAAACAGATAAAACTATTGATGACTTATGGCGAAAGGAAATAGAAAACCGAATAGGAGCTTATGAATCCGGTAAAATGGAAACTGTGTCAGTAGAAGAAGTACTAGCAAAGTATAAGAATAAATGAAAGTTAGATTCTTTAAGATAGCGCAATATGAGTTAGATGATGCGGTGGAATACTACAATGTAGAACGACCTGGCTTGGGGTATGAATTCTTATGGGAGGTTTTTGAGGCTATTGATCGAATTAAGGCTTTTCCCGAAGCTTGGCAGCCTTTTCACAGAGGAACACGGAAGTGTCAAATTAGGCGGTTTCCATACGGTGTAATCTATAAACAAATTGATAAATTATTGTTAATAATTGCAGTTGCAAGTTTGCACAGAAGACCCGACTACTGGATTGTTCGCCTACCAGAGAAACAATCTTAACAAAAGTAGTTAAAGATGTAATATCCGTAGCACGTTATTTGGAAATGGAGTGAAGTAGGAAATCAGGCACAAACTTTGAATCGAGACTGTCGACTTAATCACTAATCAAGGTCTGACCTGGAAGGATTAAATTATGGAAACTAAATGGCAAACATGTCCAATGTGTGATAGTTCTGAAATTAAACGAGTAAAAAGGACTCTTGCTTTTGATACTAAGAACGGCAAAGTAAAAGTGCCGAATCTTGTCTTTGATGAATGCAGTTCTTGCAAAGAACAGTTTTTTGATGAAGAAGCTAATAGCAAAATTGATACATACGTTAGCCGTTCTGTAAAGAAACCACACATTCCTTCCCGATAATTAAGCATCTTTACATACAGATCATAATCACAAATCAAGGTGTACCCTCAATTCCATCATGTTAAGCAGAATTTGAACGTAATATGGTTGCGTAGCTGGAAACGTTGAAATTTGAGTGGTTGTACAACCGTAACCAATTAATGATTGTTATTGAAATTGCTTGAAAATCCACAAAAACTATACTTCTCAATCATCTTAGCCCATCAAAACACCTCGAATAGCGAAAGTCGGGCTAAGACAGGAGCTTTAAAAATACTGGAGCGATCTCCTTCAAATTATTGGTGGGAAGCCGAGCTGATACAAGTTGGATTTGGGAAATAGTAACAATAAAGACGGCCACATTGGTTCACAAGAGCAATTTATATAGGTTCGGTCGTATCGATACTGTTATTTTGCTGGAGTACGACTATTAAGTAGCAAAGTCTATCAAAGAAGGTAAACGTATAGAAATTACCTCTTCTAATAACAATAAAGAAAGTTGATGATTATTTTTAACAAAGTAATGTCAAATACAAACAATGCATTATGGTAAAAAACTGTCTGCCTTCTTTAGCTTTTGGGGAAGATATTTTTCAATTACATAGTTTAATCCATGTTTTGCCAGTGCCTGCTGTTCTGCTCTCACGCCCATCTTTAACATCTGATTAATTGCCTTCTGCCACTCCTTATACTGTTTTATAAATGGGTCGTTTTTCAATGCGTCTTTTGCCCTCTTTGTATCTATTTCCTTTAATGGATGAGTTGGGAGTTTGTAGTCAATGATATCCTGTGGCGTTATGCCAAGGTATCGTGCGTTAGGTACGCAGAAATATTGGTTAATGTGTGCCGCATTTCCTGACCCCACCTTAAGGGTTCTGTATATGTTGCTGATACCATAAGGGTCTCCATCAACAAAGACATATACGGGTATCTTTTCCCCCTCTGACAAACGCCTGATGAATCTTCTGCATGCCCTGGTTGGCACTCCTCCCATAGAAATTAATATGCAGTTTGCCTTCTTCCAGTAATTGTGTTTTACAAGTCTTTGGAACATTCCGGCAGTCTCTATTACCAGTACAAACTTTGCGTTGGTTTCGAATTTCAGGTGTTCGGTTGAGATCGGAATAGAGTATGCGCCTGAACCGAACTTGGTGCAATCAATCTTGAGTTGTTTGCCGGTTTCCTGGTCTTTATCTATTACTACTAACTTTCCGGCGACATCTCCTCCCTTCTCTTCCGGGATAAAGCCCAATTGCTCTCTGTTAACCTCAAACATTGCTTCAACGTCATCTATTACGGTATCTGATTCAGGTTGTTCATCAAAGCGTGCTTCGTCCCAGTTCTTGGATACATAGTAGGCCTCCCTTTTTGTGGCTATGTCATCTTTTTTAATGAGTTCTTTGGAAAGGGACATCACTCTCAGTGTCTGGGCAAATGTCTTTACGGTATTCACTGTTAAAGTGCGGGATTTTTTCTGCCCGACAAGTTCTAAAAAACCTCTCTTTGGAATGTATTTGACATTGCTCAATGAACGAATTGGAAAAGACATACTGGGTTTTTGTTTCTTGGTGATCTTGTTGTGAATGGTGGAAGCAGATTCTTCTATTTTCTTTAATGTTTTTGTCATGATCTACTCCTTTCAAGGATATCTGTCAGGTTATTGACTATTTTTTTCTCCTGCCTGTCGTTCAGGCTTAATATTTCCTTTAGCGCTACTCCAATGTGTGGAATGTATTTCTTTATATATGATTTTTTCTTGAATTCGTCAGCTGCCTTCTTTTTCCTCTTAATAAATGTAGATAGATGTCGTCCGCACTCTTGTAAGGCCAATTTGACTTCTTTTTCAATTTCAGGGTAATGTGCTATTGCCTCCTTGCTTTCTGATGTAAATGGAACCCAGACAGATGCGAGGTGCACCATAAGGAGCACTGGTCCTGACGGAAGCGCACCGGCAGATTGTTGTAGCCCATAATTTCTCCATGAAGTGTTTATTACTGACTCGGCAATAACACATGCTGACTGCTGGTATAGCAAAGGGACTCTATTGGCGAATCTTAGTAATCGAATTAATCCCTCTTCCGGCAAATCACCTCCGTATGCCAGACCAACTTCAATTTGAAAAGGGTTGCCTCTGTATACTGATGGAGGACGTGTATTTGATGTGAAGAAATCTGCATTGATCTGTTTTTTGAGGCCCTTTAAAATAGATTCTTCGCCAATTGGAGAGATGCAATCTGTAGGGGGATTCATGATTTTTGTTAATTTGATTGCTTTGAAGAGTGCATCAGCTTCCTGGACTGCGATTCTTGAAGGTCGGGCCTTTCCATTTAAACCGGCTTTTTCACAAATTTCATTTGCGACTTTTGTGCTTACCCTGGAGAAATCATTAGTAAGGCAGGAGCGGAGATTCTTTGCTTTTGTGTCATGGAGCATCTTTATCAAGATTCCCAGCTCAATTCCATAGGGGTGGGGTTTTATTTCTTTCGGATCGGCCGGTAACTCTTTTGAAGCCCTGGGATACCTTGTTTCCTTATCTTCGGGGTTAATGTATGTTATATCAGTGTGTGGATTGGCGATGGATGTTTGTTCAATATATCCGTCCACAGACTGCCGGCCTTTCTGGTATCTGGCCTCCAGCTCAATAACGACTTTTGTTCCTCTTTTGGCGTCGTAATCCACTATTTCATCTTTGATAATACGTGGTTCATTCTTTTGTGTGTCTACGACGAGGCTGTAATGATGCGCTGGTTTTCTCGGTGATATCTTTGAGGTTATCAGTATCGGTTTGCCGGTTGTTAGCTGGCCATACATCCCTGCTGCTGATATGCCTATTCCCTGCTGCCCTCTTGACATCTTAAGTCTATGGAACTTTGAACCGTATAGTAACTTGCCAAAAATTTTTGGTATATGTGATTTTAAAATACCCGGGCCATTGTCTTCAATGGTCACCCTGAATCTATCCTCCGTGTTTTTTAGCTGACTTATCCTGACTTTAATATCAGGGAGAATTTTTGCCTCTTCACAGGCATCAAGCGAATTATCAATGCCTTCTTTAATAGTTGTGAGTAAGGCTTTTCTGGGGTTGTCGAATCCAAGTAAATGCCTGTTCTTTGTAAAGAATTCACTAACAGAAATCTCGCGTTGCTTTTTAGCAAGGTCATGAGCCGTAACCTTGTGTTCTGCCTCAGTTAGTTTTTTTCTTTTTTTTGAAGTTGCCATTTTTGATAATTTCTTTTAATTGGTAATTGCCTTTTTGTCTTCCATGATTGACTTGCAGTTACTACAAAAAGCAGCTCCTTTGTGATCTGTATCTCTCAAGATTTTTGACAAGAACATAACGCATCTGTTATCTGTGCAGTGTCGAAGTCCATATGTATGTCCCAGTTCATGAACGGCTTCGATAATAATCCTTTTTTTAAACAGAGTAAGATCTTCCGGTAGGTCGTAAAATTTTTGTCTAAGTCTTGTTAAGGAAATCACTGCTATCTTTTTCTTTATTACTGCTTCTCCAAAAACGAATGTACGCTCAGGTACATATAAATCTACGTCTACTATTCCCAGTATCCTATCATATCCTGTTAGTCCTAATTTGTGTATTCGTTTCAGTATTTTTGTTGAATGATACTGCATTTTATGTTTGTGATACGCATAAATTGGATCTTCTAGTTGTCTGCCAATGTCTATTTTTACGTTAAATCTATCTTCAAGTTCTTTTTGTGTGTAATGTAGGATTTCTTTGTCTATGGTTCCTATCGGGATGATACAAACTTTTTTTTTACTCATAGAAGTACTTGATGCGTAGTTTGTTTTTGTGGCTGCATTTCCCATTAATAGTAACAGTGGTATTAGAATTGAAAGTTTTTTACAGCATTTTGGAACTGATATCATATCTTGACAAAGACAACCGTTATTTATTACTCCGGTTTGCCAGTAAAAAAATAGAGTTTTCTATCAATGGCTGATAGATTCACATGATATTGCGGTTTGCTTACTTTTTGAGTTTGGAGGGCGGAGGAAAAACTGAAAAGCGTATTGGTTGGAGAGAGATCATTATTAAAATATATAATCTGTATTCCTGTCGGCACTAGATTTTAAACTTACGATTCTCCGTTTAAATTACTGTTTAAACCAGTGCCATGTGTTTTGATAATCTCAAGTGCCTGGTGGTTTGTAAAACCTTCTTTGCAGAGAGAGGCATAAAAATTATGCATAAGCTGTGCCATTGTTTTCTGCAAGTCCATACATTGCGGTAGTATTTCATTCAGGAAACGCAAGCCTTGCTCTACCTCAATCTGTGCCATTAAATGTTTTAGATTGTCGTCTGCTTTGTCTTCCACTGTGTTATATAAACATTCTTACAAGTAAAAAATAGACCATCGTGATCAGTGTAATCATGCTAAACTGAATCCATAAATGTCTAGATCCTTGTATAACTAATCGCATAGTTTTCCTCCTACCATATATTGTAGAGATTTGTAGGTACTGTACAACATTTGTGCAAAAAGTCAAGTATATTTTATAATATTTTTGGTTTGGGAAAAATTGACAAATATAAAAGTAGCAGATTTCAACTATCTTGCCTGATTACAAGGTTTTAGAGGGGTTTCGTTACATTTTAGCATTTCATTTTGTAATTTTTTAAACTAAAAAAAACAGAAAAAATTATATCAATGTTTGATATGTTGGTAAATCTGGCTATCGTCTGCTATGGCAAATACTTAGAAGTGTTAATTGAGTAGGGTTTTTTATTTTTTATTTTTTATGTCACAGCAAATTGATAATGTCAGTATATGGCAAATAGAAAATGTCAGGTAAACTTACCTCCAGAAAGGAGGTAAGAGATGTATTGCCTGAGAATGAAAGATATTAGCAAATACA
>JAANXD010000041.1 GCA_018263435.1 Candidatus Scalindua arabica
TCATTCTCAGGCAATACATCTCTTACCTCCTTTCTGGAGGTAAGTTTACCTGACATTTTCTATTTGCCATATACTGACATTATCAATTTGCTGTGACAGGAAAAAAATAACTGGGGGTTCAAAAGAGTTGCTTTTATGTACGGTTCTCAAGCTTTTTGCATGCAGTTGACAAAATACAACCTTGCAAGGTTTTCTGAAAGTGACACTACTAAGGAAGACCTATGTGTCTGTTCTTATTGAAATCACTCGACTGACTTTCAGTATAGTGAGATAAAACAGTATGCTGAAAATGGAAAGGCTTATTACTCCTATAAGATACTCACCGATATAAAATGTTACAGACAGAATAAAGATCATATTTATAAAATAAAATGCCGGCCCCATAAGGGCGTTTCCGGCATATTCTGTAGACCACCCCATATTCCTGTCTAACTTCTGGAAGCAGTATATAATTGCAATCCCTACCAGAAACCATCCCAGAAAATTAGACAAAGGTACTCCAATACGGGTAGAGCTATACTCAGAAATGAAGGCAATAACATAAGCCAGGATAGTAAAGACTACAATTCTTTTCATTCCAAGCTGTAAACCACCTGCAATAAAGTACAATCCCAGCCATACAAAGACATACGGCCTTAATAAGATAGTGGATATGAATAATTCAAAGAGATCCATCTATATTTTCTTCAAAACCCGTGTAAGTTTGTCTTTTTCATTTTGTTTGGCATTAATCTCTTTCCATTTTGACTGAGGCAATATAACGCTCACATACAAACATATAAAGAAGAGAATCCCTTCTGTTATACATATTCCTATAGGCATTCCAATATACTTCCCAAATGGAAACGCGATAATCTGACCGCCAACAAAATAAATGAGGAAAGGCATAAGGCCGCTTTTCTTCTTACCTGTCATCTCGGCACTTAACTCTTCTATTTGCTTATCAATATTTATTTGTATTTCATTACTTTTTCTTTTTAACCGATCCTTTCTTCGTTTCAGCTTCGTAGATAAGAGCGTAAGTAGAATATCTGCTATGTATGCATCAAAAACCGAATCATTTTCCAGCATTTTATCTATTTCACTGTTTTCACCTTTTTCGTTCTCTTGGAACAATTCAACAGAATAATCCTTGGGTACATCATAACCTAACTTTTGAATACCATTTACGGCATTATTTAATATAACCACATTTTTCTTCTCTCCTTCTAATTTTTCTTTAACTTCTGCTTTTTTCTCGTCCCTGATCTCCTCGTACAATTTAACTATTTCAGGTTTTATTCCGTCAAAATCCAGTTCACCACCAATCTTTAAACAGTAGATTATATCCTCTTTGATAGCCTTCTTTAATAATGGAACAGCTTTTTCCGGCCTGTTCAAAAGGGCATTATATTGAGCATTCTGATACATCGCCTCAGTAAAATCAGGCGAAAGCTTAACCGCTTCGTTTGTACACTCTTCAGCTTCCTCTATGAGGCCAAAATCACGTTTGATTAATGCCTTGTATAATAAAGCATAACTTGCGTAATAAGCAGCTTGCGATCTTCTGGCATTTTTTACGGCTTTTTCAAAATATTCCAGAGCCTTTTTTTGTCTATCTTATGAAAAAGGTAAATTATTCCAAGGCTTATACAAACAGAGAAATCCTTCACAGTTTGCGGTTCCAATTCTGTGAAATATACCAGTGCATCATCCAACTTACCACTTGCATAAGCACCTTCCGCTTTGCCCCTGAGCGCATCAATTTGTTTATTAGAGACCCCACTAGTGGCTGTTATAATTCTCTTTAAATCTTCTCTATCTTTCTCTATTAACCAGACAACATCAGATATTCCCCACTCGAATGCCGCTTTCAACCCGCGCATCCCCTGCCCGATACTTTTTATGTCATATTCAATATCATGAACTACATCGACTTTTGCTTTCTGGCTTGAAATGATTGATTCTGCCGGGGCAATTATAGCAGAAATCATCTTACGCGTCTGCTTCTTCAAGGCTTCTTTTACCTCAACGATTTTATTGCCAGGTTTTATATCCTTATAATACGCCCTTCTCTTTTCCCATGGTGCAAGCTTATCTATATAAGTATCCATCCTTTTCTCCAAATAAAAACGTATTTTTCAAACAAAACATCACAAATATTCAGCAGTGTCCGGTTAGGTTTTTGCAGGTACGGTTTTTATACCAGATTTGTCGAAAAATACGTAGGGCGAGGCTTTAGCCTTGCGTGTATTGCACGAAAGCAAACCCTAAAGGATTGCCCTACGTGTTACATGCAAAAACCTAACCGGACACTACTGAATTTGAGTAACAATTAGTTAGGAGCTGTTTTGCAGGTTTCACTAATATTTCCACCTTCCTGGATTCCTTCTCAGCCATTTTTGAGCTTGCCATCATTACAGGGCTTTCTAAAGAAAGAGGGTGTAGAAGATGTTTCAATACGTGATCTGAATATTGAGATAATGGATGCCTTGCTTTCTTCTGAACAAGTTAAGAAAACTCACGCAAATATAATTGATAGACTCAGTAATATTACAGAACCATTTGGACATGAAAATAACGAAGCCGAAGTGTTTTCAAGGCTTGAGTGGGCAAGAGACGTGATAGAGGGCGAAGATTTAGTTCAGAAAGTAGAATGGGCGAAGACAACATTGAAGACTGATGGGTTTTATGATCTTAATGATTATGTAGATTGTTGGAAGACTGTTGATATATGGCTGCAGGCATTTGGCATGTTGTACTACCCATCTGAAATCTCGATTGCTGATAATTCTATGAGATACAGTGTATATTCATCTATAGATGTTATGAAGGCTTCTGGCGATGAATATGAAAACCCGTATCGAGACCTGTTTAAAGAGTATATGTTAGACTCTATAGTCAGTAAAGAGCCGGGGCTTGTTGGTATATCCGTAACCGCGACATCACAGATAATGCCTGCATTTACTCTGGCAAGGTTGCTGAAAGAAGTCAGTCGGGATATCCATATAACTATGGGTGGTAGCGTTTTCACGAAGCTTATTGATAATCTTAAGGACAATCATACGCTTTTTGAACTGGTAGATAGCTTCATAGTATTTGAAGGGGAACATGCGCTTTTAGGATTACTAGAACAGCTTGATGGCAAGAAGGATTTTACTAAGGTTCCTAATCTTGTTTATAGAGAAGGAAATCAGATTCGAGTTAATGAGCCGTTCCATATTGAGGAAATAAATTCACTGCCTACTCCTGATTATGATGGATTCCCTCTGGATCAGTATTTGTCTCCAATGAGGGTTCTACCATTACAAGGTTCAAGGGGGTGCTACTGGAGAAAATGTACATTTTGTAACCTCCATGTAGATAACCTGCGATTTCGGCTAAGAAATCTTGATTTAGTGCTTGAAGATATAGAAAAACTGAAAGAAAAGTATAATACAGAATTTATGTTCTTCAGTGATGAGTGCATGCCGGTAAAACAATTGGAAAATATGAGCACCAGATTAATTGAGGATGGTAATAACATAAAGTGGATGGCAGGAGTCAGGTTTGATAAAGGGCTGACAAACGATGTATTAAACAAGGCAAGAGAAGCAGGATGTCTTAAGATGGTATTTGGCCTGGAGTCATCTAATAAAAGGGTACTGTCCTTAATGGACAAGGGGATTGAGACTGAAATCACTAAAAACATAATAGATTATTGTCTGGATGCAGACATTGCTGTACATATGTATGTTATAGTCGGCTTCCCATCAGAAACCAGGGAAGAAGCTCTTGAAACGCTTGATTTTGTAATATCAAATAAGAGATACATGGAGTCAAAAGGTGCGTCATGCCTTGCGTGTTTGTTTGAATTGGAAAAGCATGCTCCCATAATGCGTGATCCCGGAAAGTATGGATTGACAAAAATAGGACATCCAAAACAAGACGATTTAAGTCTTGGTTTCTTTTACGAGACAAACGAGGGGATGGCTCCTGAAGAGGCAACCAGTGTATACGAGTACGTAAAGACGGAGATTGACAACAGACTGCCTATATTTCCATACAATTTCTCGATGTCAGACGGGTTGTTATACCTAGACCATTTTTCAGATAAGGTACACGAAGTTGCTTAGAAAATAATGAAAATATACTATAACCCAAAATTAAAAAACCTTTCAAGGAAACTAAGAAAAAAAGGTGTTCTTTCAGAAGTCTTGTTGTGGAATTGTTTAAAAAAGAAGCAAATGAAAGGATACCGTTTCATGCGGCAAAAGCCGATTGATAATTTCATAGTAGATTTTTGTTGTAGTAAATTACATTTGATTATAGAAATAGATGGTGCTAGCCATGAGGATAGATTTGATGCCGATAAATCCAGACAAGACAAGCTTGACCGTATGGGATTTTCATTTTTACGCTTCCATGATCTAGACGTTATGAAGAGCTTAGATGGAGTTCTAAAATGTGTTGAGTGTTGGATAGATGAATATGAGGGAAGACAACCCCCTTTATCCCCCTTTTTTAAGGGGGAATTAAAAGCAAGCCCCATTTAGGGGGCGAAAAAGTATTCCCCCTTAAAAAAGGGGGATAAAGGGGGTTGTGACTCATTTATCAATGGAGTTTAGTTAAACCCTGTAAACGGCTACTTTTTAATCAGGTGACAAAAATGGATGATGAGATAATAGACCACGGAAGAAGGGCGTTTTTCAAGGAAACATTTTCATCTATAGGAAATGTTGTAGGTGATATAGTTAAAACTAAAGTTACAGCAATAACTAATCCTGGTTCTGATCCTGACATCAATTCAAAACCAAGACGTTATATCAGACCACCTGGAGCTTTAAAAGAAAAAGAATTTCTTGCCATGTGTACTAAATGTGATGAATGCATTAAGGCGTGCCCGCATTATAGTATACGGAAACTAAATAAAGATTTTGATATTGCTGACGGAACACCCATTATTATACCAGAAGAAGCTCCCTGCTATATGTGTGAAGGGTTTCTATGTATAAAGGCGTGTAAAGACGGCGCTCTGATAGAGGTGAAGGAGAAGGAAGACGTTGTGATGGGCAAAGCGTATATCAATGAAGATAATTGTATGGCATACGGTGTACAATTTTGTGAGCAATGTGTAAAGAATTGTCCAATCCCGGATGCAATGTATAAGGAAGATAATAAACCTGTAGTAAGAAGAGAAAAATGTGTGGGCTGTGGTATTTGCGAAACTGTATGCAATACTGTAAATCAGCCAATAGCCATCAAGATAGTTCCGGAACAGTAACTAATTTGAGAATTGAAGCATTGAGGGATTAAAGAATTCTTAAATTCCCCAATTCCTAAATCCCTCCATTAAACAATAAGTATAAAGGTAAAATATATGAATGAATGTAAGAAGCTGTCTACGTGTGAGTTCTGCCGCGATTTTGAAACATGCAAAAAGCCTGAAAAAGGGTTGAAGCATAATGAATGGGCATTAAGTAACAGGATGGCCCTGATAAAGAAGAAGATTTTGGTTATGTCTAACAAGGGTGGTGTTGGCAAGAGTACTGTTACAGTCAATCTTGGAGTGGCCCTGGCCGAAATGGGTTATAAGGTAGGAATTGCAGATGTTGATATGCACGGTCCCAATATTCCGAAAATGCTCGGAGTGGAAGGTGGAAGGCTTAAGGACAATGAGAACGGCATTGATCCATTATCTGTTAATGACAATCTCAAGATAGTTTCACTGGCTTTTCTTATTGAAAGTCCGGATCAGCCTGTTGCATGGAGAGATACTGCAAAGTATGATTATCTCCGTGAACTGGTGGGCAGTATCAACTGGGGCGAACTTGACTATTTACTGGCTGATTTACCTCCGGGTACAGGTCATGAGCCTATTACCATGATTGAGCTAATAGGAAAGGTAGATGGGGCCATCATAGTTACAACGCCTCAGGATGTTGCTTTGTTGGATGCGCAAAAAGCGATACTATTTGCAAAGGATAATGAGGTACCAGTGCTTGGGATTATTGAAAACATGAGTGTCCTGACCTGTCCTCATTGCAATGAAGAGATAGATGTATTTAAATCAGGTGGAGGGAAAAGGATTGCCGATAAGATGAAGGTGCCTTTTCTTGGCAGGATACCTCTGGATCCTGAGATTGTTTCCAGATGTGATGAGGGAAAGGCCTTTGTGGCAGGTGATAATGGTTCGAAGAATATATCCGCATTTAAGGAAATTACCGAGAAAATTGTGACATAGACTCAAAACGTTTGTAGCCGTAGAACATGTAATTACATGGCAAAATTGTTTGTGGTTTTTTCTTAAATATTCTTTACAATATAGCCTTGATATAATTTATTTCAAGAAGATCCATACTTTAACATTAATGTTGATTTGTAAATAATGAACAATTATTTAACATAAAAATGATTGATAAACATTCCAGAAAAATAAGCTATCTGCGGGTATCTGTTACAGATTTGTGTAATCTGAGATGTGTATACTGTATGCCGGCGGGTGGATCAGTACTGAGCAGTAAAGAAGAGATTCTCAGCCTTGAAGAGATACTGAAGCTTATAAAGCATGGGGTAAGTCTTGGTGTTAACAAGATAAGGATTACTGGTGGTGAACCACTCGTCAGGAAAGGCATCACCTCTCTTATCAGAAGAATCTCAGAGATCAGTGGTATTAATGATATAGCGTTAACCACAAACGGAGTCTATTTGAAGGAATATGCTGCTGTATTGAAAAAGAGTGGCCTCTCCAGATTAAACATCAGTCTGGATACCATGAGAGAAGATCGTTTTGCGGAAATCACACGAGGGGGCAATATTGCGGACGTTTTCGACGGGGTAGAGGCAGTATTAAAGGCAGGCTTCAGAGGCACAAAGATGAATGCAGTTATAATGCGTGGTGATAACGATGACGAAATACATGATTTTGTCAAATATATCATGGAGAGAGATATAGAGCTGAGATTCATAGAACTTATGGCTTCCGGATGGAAGGATATGGTTGATGAAGATCGCTTTATGCCGACTTCAGAGATAATGGAGAGGGTCCTGGAGGTTGGTGAGCTGGTACCGGATAAGCAGCGTGTTGGAGGTGGCCCTGCCACTATCTACAGGATAAAGGGTGCGTTGGGGTCAATAGGGTTTATCTCAGCGGTCTCAAAGCCATTCTGTAAGACCTGTAATCGTTTGAGGCTTACATCTGACGGCAAACTACGTTCGTGCCTTCTGAGTGGGGGAGATGTCGACATAAAAAGTATACTGCGGTCTTCCAATTTAGGTGAAAAAGAGATGCAGGATAAGCTGACAGAAGCTTTCATCAGGGCAACTGATATGAAGCCGGTCGTACATTCCGGAAGAAACAGTGCCGTAATGAACCAGATTGGTGGATGATAAAGATTTAATTAAAATTCGAAATACGAATATCGAAACTCGAAACAAATCCAAAATTCAAATACTCAAATTTTCAAAACCTAAAGAGTGTTCGTGGACTGAAATCCATTTGTTTTGAGTTTATAATTTTGGCTATTTGATATTGTTTCGAATTTCGCGCTTCGGGTTTCTATATTTAGGTGCAATTCGTTGAATTGCCTTTTATCATGTCAAAAGAATCAAAACTATCCCATATTGATGAAACCGGAGCCTCACGGATGGTAGACGTCAGTAGCAAGGAAATCACTGAACGTATTGCAGAGGCTCATGCTAAGGTTACCATGAAGCCGGAAACATTCAATCTGATTATGGACAAGAAAGTAGTAAAAGGAGACGTCCTTGGGGTAGCCCGTGTAGCAGGCATAATGGCAGCGAAAAAGACAAGCGAACTTGTCCCGATGTGCCATCCGCTTAATCTGAGTTCTGTCAAAATAGACTATACAAACAATAATCTGGATTCCATCGAAATTACTTCAGAGGTAAAGATCACGGCAAAGACAGGTGTTGAGATGGAGGCTCTTACAGCTGTGTCGGTCTGCGCTCTTACTATATATGATATGTGTAAATCTGCAGACAAATCAATGCTCATAGGCGATATATATCTGGCCAGGAAATCCGGAGGCAAGAGTGGCTCTTTCGAAAGGGAATAGAGAGGTAGTTGTTATTTGCAAATTAGGAAATAGAAGTATTATTCAACAAATATGTAATAGATACTATGAATGCAACATTTATGTTAATCAGACAAAACACGAATAACGACAGTTTATTTCTTGTTTCCCTTCTTTTGTACTTTCGCCCATGTGTCACGGAGAGTCACAGTCCGATTAATAATAAGCCTGTCAGCTGTCGAATCAGTATCGATACAAAAATAACCGAGCCTTTCGAACTGAATCCGCTCAAATGGTTTTGCGTCTTTGAGGCCGGGTTCTACCATACAGTCTGAAAGAATCTGAAGTGATTGGGGGTTCAGGTTTGATCTGAAATCCTCTCCATCTTTTGCCTCTTCAGGGCGTTCCTTTGTAAACAGATGGTCATACAATCTGACTTCTGCACGTAATGCATGCGAAGCGGAAACCCAATGAAGCGTGGACTTAACCTTACGTCCGTCCGGGGCATTACCTCCCTGTGTAGCCGGATCATAACTGCAGTGTAATTCAACTATCTCACCATCATCGTTTTTTACTACATCTGTGCAGGTTATAAAATAGGCATAACGCAACCTCACCTCTCTGCCCGGTCCTAGACGAAAGAATTTCCTGGGAGGATCTTCCATAAAATCATCCTGTTCGATATATATAACCCTGGAGAACGGAACTTTCCTCGTGCCTGCACTCTGGTCTTCAGGATTGTTTACAGCGTCCATCCACTCTTCCTCACCTTCAGGATAGTTTTCTATAACTACCTTCAGTGGTCTTAATACGGCCATTACACGGTTGGAAGTCTTATTCAGGGCTTCACGTATGCAATGCTCCAGCAGGGCGATATCAATGGTGCTGTTAAACTTGTTTATTCCGATTCGTCTGCAGAATTCACGAATAGCTTCCGGGCTGTATCCACGCCTGTGCATGCCGCAGATAGTCGGCATTCGGGGATCATCCCAGCCATTAACGTGTCCCTCATCAACCAACTGTAGGAGTTTCCTCTTACTCATTACGGTATAGGTAAGTTCCAGACGAGCAAACTCAATCTGCTGAGGATGATGAACTTCCAGTTTGTCCAGGTACCAGTCATATAGAGGCCTATGATTTTCAAATTCAAGTGTACATATTGAGTGAGTTATACCCTCGATCGAATCTTCCAGGCCATGAGCCCAATCATAGGTTGGATATATACTCCACACGCTGCCGGTACGGTGGTGTTCTGCATGCAGGATACGGTACATAACCGGATCACGCAAATTCATATTAGGTGAAGCCATGTCTATTCTGGCGCGAAGCACATGCGAACCGTCTTTAAACTCTCCATCCTTCATTCGCCTGAATAGATCTATGTTTTCTTCAACACTACGGTTGCGGTATGGACTCTCTTTGCCGGGTGTGGTCAGGGTGCCGCGATACTCGCTTATCTGGCGGGCATTCAATTCGCATACATACGCATGGCCTTTTTCTATTAACTGTACTGCATAGTCATACATCTGCTCGAAATAGTCTGATGCATAATAGAGGTTTTCATCCCAGTCCCACCCCAGCCAGCGAACATCTTCCTGTATAGAGTTAACGTATCTGTCTTCTTCGGTAACAGGATTAGTATCATCAAATCTCAAATTACATTGCCCACCGCTGTTCTCATCAGCTATCCCAAAATTCAGACAGATGGATTTGGCATGTCCGATGTGCAGGAAACCGTTTGGTTCAGGCGGAAATCGTGTGATTACCTTTCCGTCCCACTTGTTCGTACTGATATCTTCGGCTACAATTGCCCTGATAAAATCTACTGAACCCTCTTTGTTTCCATCATTCTCACTCTTTTGCATTTTTTAAATCACAAATCTATAATACTATATCTGGAATTAATTTGGATATATTATCAATAAACGCTGCCTATTTACAGTTTAAAGTTTTCGGGTTCCATTTTGTGATGCAAGCTCTTGACATGTAGGTATTTGTCAGATAGATTATAATACATCTTAGAAATTATACTATTATTCTGTAGAATTATCTTTTCTGAAAGTTGTTTGTATTGTTGATAGTTGAAAGTGCCTACCCGCCTGCCAGCCTGTCCGCCAGTTTGCTGGGCGGAGCAGTTCGGGCAGGAAGATCACAGTGACTAAAGTAAATGAAAGGCGAAAGGTAGGAAAGAATAAGCACCAAATAATAAAATCCAAATAACAAACAAATTCCAATGAAGAAATCCAAAATATCAAACAAACTGATTCTGGTCATTCCCGCCTAACAAATTGGCGGACAGGCGGACATTGTGTTTTGCCCACCCGGATGAATCCGTTCGGACGGGTAATTTATTTGTAATTTGCTATTTAAGATTTGTAGTTTTATCCTCTGTGTCTTAGTGTCTTAGTGTCTTAGTGGCAAAGGGTTTGATCTTATGAAAAGGGAGACGTTACATGAAGAATGTATTGATAGTTGGCCATTGTGACCAGGACAATCCTCAAATAACATCATTGATTGAGAAAAACTTTTCTGCAACGGTAACGAGGGAGAAACTTTTAAAGAATACAATAGGTTGCCTGGAGAAACAGGATTATGATCTGGTTATAATTAACCGGATAGGTGCGTTCGATCAGAAAAGAGGCTTGGAGTTGATCAAGGAGATAAAAAATGACGGTCGCTTTAATACGCCACTGATGATGATAACCAACTTCAAGGACCAAATGGAAGAAGCCATAAAAAGCGGAGCGGTACCTGGATATGGCAAAGACAAACTGTACGACGAAGAAACTTTAAAATTGCTGAGTAAGTATTTAGGTTGAAATTATGAAAATATTTCAACGCAATGTACGCAGAGAAAGACAGATAAAATACTGGACACTGATAGAAGTGGATAAAAATACAGGTAAAAAACAAACAAAATAGTCTCTCGCTAAAACTTATCATGAATATTTTACTTAAACAGGTCACTATGACTACCTGTTCGTTCCAGACGAAGGACATTTGAGTCGGAGTAATAAACTAGCACCCAATCAGGTTCTATGTGGCAATCACGACAAGGCTTCCACTCACCCATCAATGGATGATCTCGGTACTTTGGGTTGAGTGTTTCATTATTGGCAAGTTTATGTACCACTGTTTGCAGCTTCTTGATATCCTTTCCACGTTTTCTTAGTCTTTTAATATCTTTTAAGAATTGGCTAGACTGAAATAGCTTTTTCATTTCTCCCAGCTATCATACATTTCCTCAAGAGAATCAAAGGATTGAACTTCTTCGCCCTTACTGCTTCTTTTCAGGGTTTCCTTAGTTGTCTCATTAGGGATGAGGATCGGAAAGGGAATGCCTCCTCGCAGGCATATCTGATTATAGAAAAGACGTATAGCTTCTGTAGGGCTCATTCCTAATTTCTTCAGAACCCCTTCTGCTTTTTTCTTTGTCTTGGGTTCAACTCTGGCGTGAACGGTTGCTGATTTTTTCATGCTGGAATTGTCTCACAAATGCAACACAAATGCAAATATATTATTAAGAGAAGTTAATTATGTTTCTTCTGCGCTTTTTGTCTGGGGAGCGGTGAGTAATTATCTGTCATAATTTAATTTTTCACCTTCAGTCTTGGCTATTACAACTGCACCGCAGCTGTCACTCCATACGTTAACGGATGTCCTGAACATATCGAGTATTCTGTCAACGGCCAGTATCAATCCTACTCCTTCCAACGGCAATCCAACTGCAGATAAAATAATTGAAATCATTACAAAGCCGGCCATTGGGATCCCTGCCGCACCAATAGAGGCGAGAAGGGCGGTTGCGACTACGATCGCCTGTTGAACGAAGGTCAGATCTATCCCATAAGCTTGAGCTATGAACATGGCAGCCACACACTCATACAATGCTGTACCGTCCATATTTATTGTCGCTCCGAGTGGCAGAACAAGACTGCTTACTCTGTTGGAGACTCCTGATTTCTCTTCCACTTCCTCTAATGTTAAAGGCAGGGTTGCGGACGATGATGAGGTCGAGAATGCGGTGAGAAGTGGAATCCTGAGGGCTTTAAAGTGGGCATATGGATTTATCTTCCCAAACAGTCTCAAGATTAATGGAAGGACTATGATTGCGTGTATAAACAAACCTGACATCACGGCTATCATGTAGAGTCCCAATCTACTGGCAATATTCAGTAATGCCGCAGTGTCACTTGCCTGTCGTGATACAGTTAATGCAACTATTCCAAAAACACCAAGAGGGGTGAACCTGATAATTAAGTGTGTTATCTGCATCATTAGTTCAAATCCGGCATTGAGAGCAGTGACGCAGAATTCCTTATGATTGCTTGATATCTTTGTAATAAAAATGCCTGTCAGGATAGAGAAGAAAATAATAGGCAACATTGTGCTGTTAACAAATGCCACGAAGATGTTTTCGGGTATGATACTAATTAAAGTGCTTCCAAATGACTCTTTTGCACTTGCAAGTCCCTCTATGGGTTCAGTAAATCCCATATCCGCACCTACACCCGGTCTTAAGAGGTTCACCATTAACAATCCGGCAAGTATTGCGAATATGCTTGTGCTCACATAATAGGAGATTGTCTTCAGGCCGAGTTTGCCGAGTTTGCCGGAATTACCTATATTTGCAATGCCAGATGCTATTGAGGTAACTATTAATGGTATTATCAGCATCTTGAGTGCGCGCATGAATATCACACCCATCCAGCTGATATAACTCACATATTCAGTCAGATAAAGGCCGTATAATACACCTAATATCAATGCCGTTAAGATTTGCCAGTGTAATGGAAACTTCTTCATAGGTTCAATCCCTTAATTTGTTCTGAACTCCGAACTCCGAACGTTTTCACTCCGAACTATTAAAGCAAGCTCAGCTTTACAATCCCTCAATCTACTATATACTGTTTTCCAACAATATTTTCTCGATTGACTGGCGAATAGCAGTATCTGTGGCAAGTACAATTGCATTGTTTATAGTAATTGTCGGGTAGGACTCAATGTTGCGTTCTATTGCGTGTTCCTGGTCTTTAGCGATCTGTTGATCTATCTCGATACTGTTAATATAGTCATTAATATTATGCGGTATCTGGACGTATCTGGCAACAAGGTCAATGAGTGTACGCCAATCCCAGGGTCCTTTATGTTTGATCAGGGCCTCCTGGATTATGCTGAATTTTCCAACAAAGCGCGCATACTCTGCAATCTTAATAGCGCGCTGAGCCTCCTTCGTCAACCCGGGTGGGCGTAGTACAACCCTTCTCTGGTGAAGTTCAGAAGTGACAGTTTTGGCATGATTCCATAATTTAGATATATTTGAATCTGTGTAGTCAGCAAAGATGTCAACTATGACAGGGCTGTCAAGGTTCAATAGAATTTCATCTTTATTCTTACCGGATTCAAGGCTTTCCAGCACATAACTGATTTCGGCCTTACCGGCGCTGCATCCAAAACATGCAGGCAGATTGGGACTGCCCGGCAGGTATTTGCCGCATTGGCAGGGGCATTTTCGATTAGCGAGAATTTCATCGATTAACTCGATGATTTCGTTCTGCCGGGTTGTGGTTGTTTCCTGAGCTTCACATTCCCGATTAATTGATTCTGTAACCGGCACTGCTTCAAAAATGAAGATGACGGAAATCAGTAATAAGAAAGTGCGCAGAGAATGCTTTGCCAGAGTATTTAAGAGATTGTAAGATTTTAACATTATATTAACCTTGGGGGTATCATTTAATTTGTAACATCATACGCAAAAACGGCTAGATAATCAAGAAGGTATTATTGCTGATAGAATATTAAACGGGATAACAGGATATCCCCGTCTGCCCGTCAGTTTGCAGACTGTGTCACAATAGCAAAAACTCCCAATTTGTCTTCTGAACTTGTCGCCTGAGGACGACCCTGTGGGCCAGCTCACAGATCCGACTCAGTCGGGTTTCAGGATCTTATGATTACAACGACTTAGCAACTTATGAGATCCCGAAATGAATTTGGGATGACAATTATGACACAGTCTGCTTTTGGTCGGGTGTAACTGCTTTAATACACATCGTCACGCCCGCCTGCCATTTGTCGGGCAGGGACGATGTACTCCAAAAAAACGTCAATGTTTGAATTTTCGGAATTGATCTAATGTTAAGTTTGCGTCCTTTAATATAGCTTTTAAGGTTTTGCGCTTTATTATCTTGCCGGAATGCATTGGCACATTGGTTCTTCGCTTATCGCTGGCTCTTTTATAGATGGCGTGGCTGCTTCCGGACTGTCGAATGAATTGAAACCCAATAGATTCTAAAACTTTTACAACTTCCTTAGAAGTAACTGCCGGAAATCTCCTGGATGTCACACCGCCACCTTCAATGAGGTTACAGTAAACTCGTCATCAGGGATATCCTCTCCATTCTTTAAATAATCTTCTGTAAACGCATTAATTGACTTTCTCATTTCAGATATGGTTTCTTCGTATGTTTCTCCCTCGACGTGACAACCCTGAAAGGCAGGACACTGAGCAAAATATCCACCCTCTTCACATGGTTCAATAATGACAGTAAACTTATATGTTTGTTTTCTGCTCATTACAATAACCTCCTTAATATTTGAAAATTCGTTTTTGTCAAGTGCAACAGTGTAGAACAAGTTTCTATATTGATTGTAATAAAATATATTTGAAAATCAAGTTGCAGTTACTAAGGGCTTCATCGTAGTCGATTATAAGGATTTATGATTTTCTATTGTTGATTGTCGATTGATCCTTTTGAGCAGTTTTTCTTGTTGTGATAAATTAATAAGCTAAATTGAGAAATTTTATATTACATACCGTTATAGCTGCTGGCTTTAGTCTGCGTTATTCATCACTCGATGGGTCTATGTAAGTTACGCAACCTCAAGGTTGCGGCTACAAAATCACTCAATTTAAGTGTGAGTATTATGGCTTGGTCAGGTTTAAGTTTAAAATATGACGAAATGTACATGATGAAATAAGGATTGAAAAGCTATACCATAGGAGTAACAAGTTCATCTAACTCATGGATTTGTTGGTCAACTTTAGAAGATATCATGCAAACAAGCCAGTCGTTAAATTTTCCGGGCAGTTTACATAATATAAGTGCTGGTCGTAGTTTTCCTTCTTTTTGATCAGTTTGAGGAAAATTGAATAGAACAATCTGGCCTTCAGAAATCATTAAAAACTTTCCTTTAGATCATTTATTGAATAAAGAGAATGTTCGTCTTCCATCCCTCGCATTGCTGACGAAAGTGAAATATCGCTCCATTCTTTATATTCTTCTTTCAGGATCTTATGATTACAACGACTTAGCAACTTATGAGATCCCGAAATGAATTTGGGATGACAATTATATTATGATACAGTCTGCTTCAGAATGGGTTATTAATCAGTATTGAATGCAGTATTTATATGATTTGTCAGTTCTGGGAAATCAAAAGGTTTCCTGATAATGAAGTCAACCATCATGTCTTCTTTATCCACATCCTTGATCTCCTCTCCCCAACCGGTGATTAAACCTATCTTTGGCCTCTTATCCAACCCATTCAAAGCCTTTATTACATTATATCCGGAAACTTCCGGCATGGCTATGTCACATAACACAAGATCATAATCGACATTCCTGGTAAGTATTATGGCCTCTGTACCATTGTCAACAGTTCTTACCAGGTGGCCTTTTTTAGAAAGGAAATTATCAAGAATATCGCATATAGCGGTTTCGTCATCTATCACCATGATGCGGAGAGACCTGCTTATTGTTTTTTCTTCCTGTTCAGGGAGTTCACTCGGGCTGTCGGTTTTAGTGGTTGTCGGGAATTGCAGAGTAAATATACTGCCCCTCCTGACCTCGCTTTCCACCTCTATCTTGCCGTCATGTCTGTTGATTATGCCGTAAGCCGTGCTCATGCCCAACCCTGTTCCTACAGCCGTCTTGGTGGTGAAAAATGGATCAAATATACTGTCCTTTACTTCCCCGGTCATACCCTCTCCATTATCAGAAATCCTGATAAATACTGTGTCCTTATTGCTCCACGTGCTGAAGGTCATACAGCCGCCATCAGGCATGGCGTCAAGGGCGTTGTTAATTATATTTACAAATACCTCTCTTATCTCTGAAGGGTTACACAGTATGTTTGGTATTTCTTTCATGTTTTCAGTGTTCATGTCGTAGTTTATGCCTTTCGTTTGAGCCATATTCCTCCATCTGGGTATTGTGAAATCAATAGATTGCTTTATCAGCTCCCTTATATCAAAAGGCACATATTCTATAGAATCATTTGCTGTTTTGGAAAACTGAAGCATCTTGCTGGATATTTTAGCACCATCATCGGCTACCCTTTTAATAGTGCGGAGTGTCTCCACCAAGTCCTCTTGGTCTTTATAGGTAACTTGCAGCAACTGTACGTTGCCGGAGATGATTGCAAGAATATTATTAAACTCGTGAGCAACTCCAGAGGCTATTGTCCCAATGGACTTTAGTTTCTCTGACTGCAAAAGAGACTCTTGCATCTTCTTACGCTCAGTGATGTCTTTTGCAATTCTAATGATGCGGTTAGTTGCCCCGGATGCTGACTTGACAGAAAAAGCACAATCCAGTATCCAACGTATAGACCCGTCCGGACGAATAATGCGATATTCTTCTGCAAAGCTCGCCTTGCCCTGCACATGCTTTTCAAGAGCCTTAATAACCTTCTCACAATCATCTGGATGGATATTATCCGTCCAGGACTTTGGCTGTTCGTACAAACTTTTGCACGTGCGCCCCCAAACAGTCTCGAATGCGGGACTTATATATAATATCTGCTCAAAATCAGGTGAGGCCACCCAGAAGACTTCAGGTATATTTTCTGCCAACTCTCTGAAGAGATCCCCACTCTCTTTCAACTTCGCTTCTGTCTCTCTGCGCTTGAATATTTGATTAATGGTTGATAAAAGACGGTCTAAACTTAACGGTTTTGTCTCGTATGAAATTACATGTTCTTGTTTCACTGCTTCTATTGCAGTTTCGAGTGAAGCATGTCCGATTATGTAGATGAATTCTGTTGACGGCAATGACTTTGAGATTTCACTTACAACCTCGGTACCCGGAATGTCAGGTAATCTAATATCAGTAATGACTAATTCATACCTGTTTTTCAGGGCCAGGTTAATTGCATCCTTGCCGTTATGCAGATATTCTACTGAATAGCCTTTCTCCTCTAAGACATCATGCAGGCTGATACATTGTTCCTTGTTGTCGTCGACTAGAAGTATATCGGGAATTGTCTTCATCGAATTGTAAATTTGTATATGGGCTGCTACTTTTGCTATAATTATATCTAAAATACATATAATATCAAGAACAAATAGTGCATCAGTAAAATCTAAATCTAAATATAAATTGACTTTACAGAATTTTTATATATTATATAAGACAGGTGTTATTGAGACTCGTTCTCAATTTGCTTATAGTATTGTATCTCTTTGGCGAATTACCACTTATATAAAACGGTTTTTGAAATGCACGAAACAAAAATAAAAATTCCTGATTCTAAAGCAATTGATTATCGAATTGCTCTGGTTGGTAATCCGAATGTGGGGAAGAGCGTACTGTTTGGATTGCTTACCGGAAAGTATGTAACCGTATCAAACTATCCGGGAACGACAGTAGAGGTTTCCCGTGGTATGTATGTGGGTTCCAATGAAACAGTTGAGGTGGTTGATACACCAGGAGCCAACAGCCTGATCTCACATTCGGAAGATGAGAGGGTTGCGCGCGACATTCTTCTGAGAGATGAAGAGCAGAAGATAATCCAGATAATAGATGCCAAGAATATACAGAGGGGTTTATTGATCACTACTCAGTTAGCAGAAATGGGCCTTCCTGTATCGATAGGTTTGAATATGTGGGACGAGACGCTGGACAGGGGGATGACCATCGATACCGATAAATTACAGGAAAAACTGGGAGTGACTTTAACAAAGACGATTGCAACACAAAAGTATGGAATCAACACATTAAGAAACTCGGCTGACTCGGTAAAGGTCCCAAAGATCAATATAGATTACGGAGAAGATATCGAGGAGGGTATAAAGAAGATTGAGGCATTACTGCCGGACAACCTCACTATTAAGAAAAGGGCGGTAGCCATAATGGTGCTGTCTTTCGATGAGGATCTAGAGGAGACTTTAAAATTTGATAAGCAGCTAACCGACAGTATTCACAAGGTCAGGGACGATGTGCAAACCAAATACGGCCATTCTTTAAGTTATGTAATAATCAGGAAACGCAGTGAATATGTAGATAATTTATTGAAAGGGATTGTAAGCTACAGAGGTAAGGAGGAAAAATCAGGTGCGATAGCAAGAAATGCATTCTTCTTCTTTATTATGCCGCTGATTTCTTTCTTTATCGGGCTAAAGGTTATGGATCTGCTGATGTTTATGATTTCAAATTATGTGATGGCAAGTGGACAAACGGCCTTGATATTGAAGCTTGCGGGCGGCGGAGTATCAGTCGGCTTTTATTCATTTTATCTGTTCGCAAGAGAATACAAATCAGGCCGGAAGATAACCAGTATACTGGGTACTTTAACCATGCATCCCGGCCTTGCGTGGCCGATGCTGCTTGTGGTTTTATGGGGCATTTACAAAATAGTGGGGGAGTTTGGCGCAGGAGAGTGTGTTGATTTTATAGAGAGCAAGATTTTTGGTTCATCACTGGAAATGTCCGGTGGGTTTAATTTCAGAGTGTTTATACCATTCACCGACATTGAATATATATTTACGCATGTAAATTTTCAGGGAATCAATTATTACCTCGGATTACTGTTTCAGAAATTTATGAGTGCTGACAATATCATTTTCCAATTGTTCATGGGTGAAGAAGCAGGCATAGTGCAGGTAGGTGTGACCTATTCCATAGCTATAATACTGCCCATTGTCGGATTTTTCTTTGTAAGTTTTGGACTGATGGAGGACAGCGGATATTTACCGAGGCTGGCCGTAATGCTGAACAGGTTTTTCAAGGTAATCGGTTTAAATGGCAAGGCAGTATTACCCATGGTGTTGGGATTGGGTTGTGATACCATGGCCACTTTGACTACGCGTATACTCGATACCAGGAAGGAAAGAATCATATCTACTCTGCTGCTTGCCCTTGCTGTGCCGTGTTCTGCTCAGTTAGGGGTGATTGCTGGAATACTGGGTAGTGTATCCGGGCTGCACCTGACAATCTATTTTGCTGTTATATTTTTTCAAATGTTACTGGTTGGCTATATCTCTTCAAAGGTCCTTAAGGGGGAAGGGTCGGATTTCCTGATGGAAATGCCTCCATTCAGAAGGCCGAAGCTGACTAATATATTATTGAAAACTTATTACAGGACTAAATGGTTCCTGAAGGAGGCGGTGCCTTTATTTGTATTAGGCACATTTATATTGTTTATACTTACAAAACTTGGTATTTTAACGTATATTGAGTTGGCGGCCAGGCCTGTGGTAAAGCATTTTCTGGGCCTGCCGGTTGAGACTACGAGTGGTTTTTTACTGGGTTTCCTGCGCAGGGATTATGCCGTTGTGAGTATTTTCAAGGCATTGGAGGAGAAAGCCGGTGGCCTGGTAATTGATCCAAATCAACTTATAGTTGCGCTTGTTGTTATCACGCTTTTTGTGCCTTGCCTGGCGAATTTCTTTGTTATGATAAAGGAAAGGGGCGCTAAGACAGCATTTTGCATGCTCGCTTTCATCATACCGTTTGCTTTCCTTGTCGGTGGAATTTTAAGATATATATTGCAGTGGCTGTCAATTTGAAAAGGTTATATTAGTTAGGAGTTGGTTTAAATGGCTGAAGAGATACAAATAGAAGAGATGCTTGAGTATATCTGGATGCTTGAGGAGGATCATGGCAAAGCGGAAAGTACACGTATGGATGATAAGTTTGGCAATGAAATCGCAAAGGACTATTTGAATAAAATGGTTGAGAAGAAGTTGATAAGTTTAAGCAATTCCAGTATAGTTTTCACGGACAATGGGAAAAATCGGGCAAAGTCGATTATCAGGCGCCACCGTATTGCTGAAAGGCTTCTAAATGACGTACTGGAGATGACCGGTGATGAGTTTGAAGCCGGCGCCTGCCAGTTTGAACACTTTGTAAACGAAGAAATTATTGCAAGTATCTGTACATTGCTTGGCCATCCTGCTGAATGCCCTCATGGAAAAAAGATTCCACCCGGTGAATGTTGCACAAGTGCAAGGAGGAAACTGGGACCGGTAATAAATCCACTGTCTGAAATCAAATCCGGTGAGAAGGTAAAGGTGGTATACGTCACAACCAAATCTCATGCAAGCCTGGACAGGCTTTCGGCAATAGGTGTGATCCCCGGACTCGAACTCACTATACATCAAAAACGCCCGAGTATTATTATCCAATATGGAGAGACACAATTAGCGTTGGATAAGGATATAGCAGAGAATATATTTGTAAGAGCAGTATAAGATTTCAGAAGTTTCTATCACCCACAAATTCCAGAATACTTAACCCACCTTTCAGAAGTTAATCAGTCGGTCCACCATTCTGTTTTAACTTGACATCAAAATCATGCTGTGTTATTTATCGATTATACCGATAGATAGCTTAAATTCTAGAATTTTCTATAGCATCAAAACAATAATAGATTAAAAGAGATTTGAATGAAAAATTTGATTTACAGAAATATCATAATTAACCTGTCCTGCCTTCTCATGCTTCACTGTTTTAATACGACAGAAAATGTCTATGGCAAAGATAATAAAAGTTACATAACAGAAGGCGATATTATCATAACGACAGATGACCTTGATAAAGTGCCTGATGTGGAACCTCCTGAAAAGGCTGTTACTCCTGACGTCAAGAAAGAGGGAAAGAAGGGTTTTTCCTATAAGCTTGTTGCTGAGTATCTCAAGAATGGGAAGAAATATGAAGCAAGAAATGAGTTGTCAGATTTATATTTTGCGGAAACTGATAAGGCCAGACGGGCTGAAATAAAGAGTAAACTTAATGAACTGAATGCAGAACTTGTGTTTTCCAGGGAACCCAGTCAGGATGCTTTCATTTACGTGGTAAGGCCCGGTGATTCGCTGATAAAGATTGCCTCTAAATTTAATACTAATTACGAATTTATTATGCGTATAAACAATAAGCATCGTACAAGTATCAGAGTGGGTGAGCGTTTGAAAATACTGAAAGGTAATGTAACAGTATTAGTAGATAAGAGTGATTACACGTTAACACTCTTACTAGATGGCCACTTTATAAAGCAATATCCGGTTGGTACCGGCAAGGCTGACAAAACGCCGGAGGGGAAATTTAGTATTGATAATAAATTGATAAATCCTGTATGGTATTCGCCTGATGGGATATATCAATTTGGCGATCCAGAAAACGTATTAGGAACACGATGGATAGGTTTTGAGGATAAGAAGGGGCTATACGGTTATGGTATCCATGGCACAACCGATCCTGATTCGATTGGCAAGGAAATGTCGAATGGATGCATACGGCTTAGAAATGAAGATGTTGAAGACCTTTTTGACTATGTCAGGTCTAAAATGACTGTTGTAATACAGAAATAAGGCTTTATTCCCACAAATTGAGTCTTTGGCAATGTTTTGGTTTTGTACTTGTTTTTCTCGATTTAGCAAATTCTAAATTCGAAACCCGAAACAAACTCGAACTCTCAAATGGCTTAAATTCAAAACAAAAAAAGTTTAGAACTTTTGAGCATTTGAATTTAGATAATTGTTTCGTATTTCGATATTCGGTATTTGGATTTAACCTGGTGTAAATCAAATCCAGGTAATTTTTGAAATTACTTAAATTTTACATCAGGAAGAAAAGGAATTAAGATGGAATGGTATATTAATAAGGGTTCTAAGGTCTGCTTTCTATGTGAAAGAACGTTCGCAGAAGAAGAGGTCTACCTCTCTGCACTTTATGATGAAGACAACGCATTTGTAAGGAAGGACTTTTGCGAGGAGTGCTGGGATAAGAAGGGGGAGGGTAATATCTTTTCACACTGGAAGACGAAAGTACCTAAAAAGCCGGAAACGGTACAGAGGTATGCAAATATAGATGTCTTTTATGACTTATTTAATAAACTCGAAAACGAAGAAGATGTATCGAGGGTGAATTTCAGATATGTGTTGTCCCTGTATCTGATGAGAAAAAAGGTACTGAAATTAAAGACTTCACACAAGTCTAATGGGAATGAATACCTTGTACTTCACAACGTTAGAGAGGACAGGGATACAGAAGTTCTCAAACCTCAGTTAAACAAGGAAGAGGTGTTAGCGGTTACAGACGAAATAGGCAAATTGGTAAATTGCGAACCACAAGCTAGCGTCGGTAACGCATAGCTTGCAGCAAGTTTGAAGTGGACTTAAGATGATAAAAGGTGCCTATGTTAGGAAACAGATGCGGCTTGAACCGTTTAAGCTGTTCAAACAGTTTAAACCGTTATTTCCCCCCAACTTCAGGCACTTATTTATTATGCAGATGCTTCTGGTACCGGAACTGCCGGAGCTGTTTCCGTAACTACATTGTACGGACATCCTTCGCAGTCTACCGCAATCCCCTGATTCTTTTTCTGCTTTAACTTGACACGTAACTTATCGATTGTCTCCTCAGTAATAGATGGATCTCTCTGCAACCTGAATAAATCACGTCTTATTTGCCTGGTCTTTTTTATGCTCGGACATTGCGACCTTGCAACCCTTGAAGGGCAGATGCTTACTATTTTCTTTTTGTTTATTCGTTTTTCCATGTTATTTTCCTTTATTAATTATTCTATTTCTACGGCTAGATATTCTAATGTTTTCTTGGCTGCTACCTGTTCTGCCTCCTTCTTGTTGCTTCCTAATCCAGTGCAATGTTCAACCGTGTTTATCAGGGTTACTACTTCAAAAGTTTTATCGTGATCCGGTCCACTTTGCTTGATTATTTTGTATCTGGGTATATATCCCTGCTGCCTCTGGCAATAGTGTTGGAGTATGGATTTATAATTTTTATCGTGTTTATTGTCGCATACGATATTTATCTCTTTTTTCAGACTTTTCAGTATAAAATCATTGGCAACCTTCAATCCTCCATCCATATAAATCGCAGCGATGATGGCCTCAAAAACGTTTGCTATAAGTGACTTTGGGAAAGAAGTGCTTTCCTTAAGTCCCTTTCCTACAGAGATGTACTCTTTTAAACCCATCTCTGTCCCGATTTTGGCAAGCGTTGCGCGACTGACAACTACAGATTTTATTTTAGTTAATTTTCCTTCTGAATAATCCGGAAACTTCTTAAACAGGTGTTCAGAGATTACCATTCCAAGTATGGCATCACCGAGAAATTCCAGTCTTTCGTTGCTGGGGTTAAAAGGCGTTTTAAATGATGTATGCGTCAGTGCATTCTCAAGCAGTTTAATGTTCTTGAAAGAATAAGCCAGTTTCTTCTGGCAATCCACCAGTTTATCCGCCAATTCTTTTTTTTCAGTTGCTAGCACCATTTTTAACAAATTTCTTTTCCTTAAATAACATTGATTCTTCTATTGCCGTATATTGGGTTGATGCCTCGATTAATTCCACTGCAGTGCTTTTGCGAAAAGATACTACTTCAACACGACATCCATGTGCCTTTAGCATTTCTACCAGTGGCACGAAGTCACCATCACCTGAAACGAGCACTATTGTATCAAGTTTAGGAGCTATTGCAATGGTATCAATGGCAATCCCCATGTCCCAATCACCCTTGGCAGTCCCGTCCGGTCTGAGACGTAATTCTTTAGACTTTATTTCGTATCCCAGGCGTTTGAGTGCATCCGAAAAGCCGGATTGGTCAACATCCGGTTTATGTACTGCATATGCCACAGCCCTTATAAGTTCCCTATTTGCAACCACTTCCTGTAGCAGTTTGCTGTAGTCAATCTTTGATTGGTGTAGAGCCTTTGCCGAATAGAACATATTCTGTACATCAACAAATATCCCCAATCTCTGCCGGTTCATCTTAACTACTTCACCTGTCATATCTTATGCCTTTATAATGTAATTTTGTCTTTATACTGAAAATTAATATTTAATAATAATGTCTGCTCAAAACCTCATTTCTTTGGAAATGGTTATGCACTGTTAATAACTCACAGTGGGTAACTATTGATGTGAGGGGTAACCGATTATGACATCCCCGTCATAAAATAAACAGACTGGGAACGATCTTTAATCACAACAGGTTAAAAGAAATTATTGAATACTTGCAAAGTTTTATTTTATACAGTTTTATAGAACAGTCAATTAAAAAAATATTTAGTGAACAATATGCCTATTGGATCGTTATTTTATTGACTTTTTACGTATGTTATGTTATAGTGCCAAGTTATATAACCTACTGAAATTATATACATTTATGTATTGTTCTGGACAAATAATTCCAAATGAATCTTAAAAAATTAAGGGGAAAAATTGATGCTTTAGATTCGAAGATTATAGAGCTTTTCAATGAAAGGGCAAATGTTGCCAAGGAAATCGGGGCAATCAAGAAGCGTGCAAATGCACAAGTATATGCACCTGATAGAGAAAAAAAGGTATTCGAGCGGGTTTCTGCAAAGAACAAAGGCCCTTTAAGTGACAAATGCCTTTTTGCTGTATATAGAGAACTGATGGCAGGGTCTCTAATGCTTGAGAAGCCTATAAAGGTGTCATTTTTGGGGCCTGTAGGTACATTCAGTTATTTTGCGGCAAAGGGAAAATTTGGTGATTCTGTTGAATATTTGCCCTTGAATGGGATTGATTCGGTCTTCAGAGAGGTTTCAAATGAACGGGCTGACTATGGTATAGTACCTGTAGAAAATACGACAGAGGGCGGTATCAGAGAAACCCTGAATATGTTCGTTGAGTGTGATGTGAAGGTTTGTGCAGAGATCATCATGCCTGTACATCACAACCTGATGGCTAACTGTAAAATAGGCGAGATTAAGAAGATATATTCAAAGCCTCAGGCGTTTGCTCAATGTAGATTATGGCTAGCCGATAATTTTGAGAAGATTGATCTCCTGGATGTCGGTAGTACTACTGAAGCGGCAAAGATTACAGCAAAGAGTAAAAATGCTGCTGCGATTGCCCACTCTGAAGTAGCAAGGATATCCGGTTTGAAAATATTACGACGTAATATTGAGGACAATGCCAACAATATAACAAGGTTCTTTGTCTTGAGTCGTGAATTTCCGCCACGTACCGGTAATGATAAGACAGCCATTATGTGCCATACGAAGAACGAGTCCGGTGCACTTCTTAAAATATTGGAGCCTTTCAAGAAACATAAAATAAACCTGACAGATATTGAGCCATTGCCAACAGGAAAAAAGGCATGGGACTATTGTTTTTTTATTGATTTCGTAGGCCATGCTTCTGATGAGAAGGTTAAGCGTGCGCTTAAGGATGTAAGTAGAAGGTGTATTGATATGAAGTTAATGGGGTCATTTCCTGCGGACAATACAATCAGATGAAGAAGCAATTTATAGCCGGCAACTGGAAAATGAACCTGACTCTGGACGAGGCTGGAGATCTGGCAAGAAAGCTTTACGTCGAATTAGATAATTCAAGTGCAGTAGACATTGGAGTGTTTCCTGCTTTTGTTTTTTTAAGGGATATATGCGACATTTTTCATGGCAACAAGGTGTATGTCGGTGCGCAAAATATGTATCTGGAAAAGAGCGGGGCTTTTACCGGAGAGGTTTCAGGGGGAATGCTCAGGGATGTTGGATGCACACACGTAATAATAGGGCATTCTGAACGAAGAACAATATTCCTGGAAACGAATTCAGTAATAAACTCAAAGATTAAGGCAGCCCTTTCATGTGGCTTGAAGCCAATCGTGTGTGTTGGAGAAAAGCAGGAAGAGAGGGATGCTGATAAGACTTATGAGGTTGTTGGGGATCAGCTGTCAGAGGGACTGGCAGGGCTGACATCAGAAGAGGCAGGTGAACTGACAATTGCTTATGAACCTGTCTGGGCAATAGGCACAGGCAAGACTGCGACTCCTGAACAGGCCAATGAAGTACATACATTCATAAGGAATACGATTAAAAGTAAATATGATGTAGACACGGCTCAAAGTATCAGAATTCAGTACGGAGGGAGTGTAAATTCTAAGAATGCTGACGAACTGTTAGGACAACCTGAAATTGATGGTGCTCTTGTTGGAGGGGCAAGTTTAGAATCTGGCTCCTTTTTAGATATAGTTTCTGCGGCAGGCAGGTTGTCATAGATTTTAGTTTCCATAGTAACTTTATTTTATCTGTAAATTTTATTGTTTGATTTGGAAGAGGTACATTTTTATGAAATTTAAATGGATTGTGACTATAGTGATTGTTTTTGGTTTACTGGCAATGTTTTATATAAATAACTGGTCAGGAGCTTTGAAAGTTACGTTAATTTTCTCATGTATTGTCCTGATTGGGTGCGTGTTGCTGCAGGCAGGAAAGGGCGGCGGTCTGGCTGCTATTGGCGGTTTGGCTGACGAATCTGCCATGGGAACACAGCCGGGCGGTATTCTGGCCAGAATTACTTACCTGGTAGGTGCAATATTTATTGTTTCAACACTCTTACTTACAAAGCTGACATTAACGTCAATACATGGAACCGATACACTTAGAGGTGAAATGTCTACATCACTTCAGCATGAAGCACACGAACATTCCGAGCATGAAGGTACTGGTGATGACCATGCCGGCCATGACCATGCACCAGGAGCGCATGGAACCTCAGAAGAAGCGGGAGGGGCCTCTGTGGGGATGAAAGCAGTTGATACTACAGATGAGGAACAGAAGAGTAACTAAAACTAATAGCTGAATAAGAAAATGATCAAGAGTATGACTGGTTTTGGAAGAGCAGAAATCAAAGACGAAGAGAAGACAATTCTCGTCGAAATGCGTTCTGTAAATAATAAATATTTAAAGATTAATACAAGAATACCGGAATCGTTAATGGTTTACGAAGACAAGATCGAGAGGCTATTGAAGAAAGAATTGGTTCGGGGAACTGTTAATCTGACAATAGAGTACAAAGTGTGTGAAGAGGTGCCAAAATGTGTAATTAACAAGAATACACTAAAAGAGTATCACAACATGATAAATGAAGCCGGAAATGAAATATCTTCCAGGCATGAGATCTCATTAGATAATCTTATTTCTCTTCCAGGTGTACTGGAGTTTAAGAAGGACTCAGGGAACGGAAAGATGCAGGATGATGATTTCTGGGATGAGTTGGAACGTTTAATCAAACTTTCAGTTGATGATCTAAAAAGTATGAAAGTGGCTGAGGGTAGAAACCTGCAAACAGAAATAGAAAAATGGATGGCCAGGATTTTAGAATTACTGGATGAAATAGAAACTATGGCTCCAAGTGTTGTACTGGAGTATAGCAAACGAATTCAGGAGAGGGTTTCTTCTCTACTGGAGGGCGCGGAAAATAAAATAGAAAAGAATGATTTGAACAGAGAGATTGCAATCTTTGCAGACAGGTGTGACATTTCAGAGGAGTTGGGGAGGCTGAGAAGCCACATTTCATTACTTGACGACGTGATAGAAAATGAAGAACCGAATGGCCGGAAATTGGAATTTATTGTACAGGAAATGTTCCGCGAAGCTAATACAATTGCAGCCAAAGCAAATAACGCTGACATAATCAAAGACGTAATCTCGATAAAGACTGAGATTGAAAGAATAAAGGAACAGGTACTAAATATAGAGTAACGGTTTAATTTTTGAATACATGCTTGAGGATAGTATTATTGGTGAAGGAGAAAAAGGAAAGTTAGTAATTATTTCAGGTCCATCAGGGAGCGGCAAGACATCAATTTGTAAAATACTGACAAAAAATCCTAAAGTTAAACAATCGGTTTCTTATACTACTAGAAAGCCCAGGGATGGTGAAAGAGACGGCATTGATTATTGTTTTATAGATAAAAGTGAATTTGAGAAACTTATCGAGGAAGATAAATTCATAGAATACGCTGAATACTGTGGTTATTTGTATGGAACATCTATTTCAACTATTAAAGAAGCAATTGAGAATGATGAAATACTAATACTCGCTATTGACGTAAAGGGGGCGTTGCAGGTTATTGACAAAATGCCAGAGGCAATATCTATATTCATAAATACTCCCGATGATGAAACGCTGAAACATAGACTTAAGAACAGGCTTACAGATGATGACTCTGTCATTAATGAAAGATTTGTTGTTGCCAAGGAGGAGATGGAATATAGCAAGCATTATGATTACTGTGTTATTAATGACAGGCTGGACGATGCCGTAAAAGAGATTGAGGGTATTTTAAATATACCCTAAAACAAGGAATCCAAATGTCTAAGAATATAATATTCGGAGTAACCGGCAGCATTGCTGCATTTAAAGCTGCATCGATAGTTTCCAAGTTGAAAAGTCAGGATTTTGATATTACGGTAATAATGACAAAATCCTCACAGAACTTTATCCACCCGTTGACTTTCAGGACGCTTTCGCAAAATAAGGTTATCACAGATATATTTATAGATGAAGACGAGTATGATCCTCAACATGTCTCCATCACAGATAAAGCAGATATCGTCGTTATTGCACCTGCAACTGCTAATATTATTGGTAAGCTGGCGTCTGGTATTGCAGATGATGCACTGACCAGCATTGTAATGGCATCAGATGTTCCTGTTCTGATTGCTCCTGCAATGGAAGAGAGGATGTACACTAATCCTATAACGCAAAAAAACATAAAGGTTCTCCAAGAAGTGGGATTTAAGTTTGTAGGGCCGGAGGAAGGCAGGTTAGCCTCAGGCAAGACAGGTGTTGGACGGATGGCTGAAGTAGAGTTGATAGTCCAGGCAATAATTGAAGAAGTTAATAATACTTCTGATCAGAAATGTGACAATGCAAAAAATAAAACTGAAGATAAAGAGAAAAAAAGGCTGCGAAGACCTGCCATTACCAGGTTATATGAGTCAGGCAGCAAGCGGCATGGATCTCTACGCAGCAGTTGATAGTGAAACAGTCGTAGAAAGAAATGAAGTCATATTAATTCCGACTGGAATTTTTATTGCGTTGCCTCTTGGTTATGAGGCACAGGTTAGACCAAGAAGCGGTTTGGCACTAAAACACGGCATTACAATTGTCAATTCGCCCGGTACAATCGATAGCGATTATAGAGGTGAAATTGGCATTATATTATGTAATCAAGGTAAGGGCAAGTTTGTAGTTGAAAGAGGTATGCGAATAGCACAGTTAGTAGTACAACCTGTTATCCATGCTGAGTTGGAAGAGGTAGAGGAACTGGAAGATACTCACAGGGGTGAAGGTGGGTTTGGTCATACAGGGCATTGAACCGTAGGCATTGGTTAAGAAGAAGTTATTTATCTTAAACTATTCTGTGAACTGATAAGGAAGTGATTTGATGCAAAAGACAAGGGTTTTCCATTCGGCATATTCAATGATCATTTTCACTATTGGAATATTTATTCTGATAAGCATAGTGACATTTTCGCCAAATGATCCTCCATTTGCAGATTATCCTGTAAATAGCCCTGTACAGAATTATTGTGGTAAGATTGGAGCAGGGATATCAGGCTATCTGATAACATGTATTGGAATAACGTCCTATGTATTTGCTTTCTTGATTGGAGCGTTGGGAGTAGCGCTCTTTCTAAAGGAAAGAATTGAAATCCTGTGGGTGAGAATACTTGGCGGCGTATTGCTCATCTTTTCAGTTTCACCGATACTTGGCATACTTGATAACTTTGCAAACATCAAGCTTCCACTTGAAACAGGCGGCATCATTGGCATGATTGCGTCCTTCAGGTTGGCAGAATATCTTGGTATTCCCGGTGCTTGTATACTGTTGGCTACGGGATTCTTCATCTCTATAACACTCATTTCCAACAAATCATTGGACTCTTCAATTGGCTGGGCATATAGAAAAATAAAGAAGATGTTTATTACGAGAACTTTGTTAGCTGACAATACACAGAGTCTTTTTGATATGGATCTTGAAGGGGGCACTAATGTAGTAGAAGAGAGTACTTTGGAGGAAGAGGAAAATGCAGGTGCAGTAACTGTTGTACCAAAATCTTATGTAGAGCGAAAACCCAGAAAAAAAGAGCCGGCAATCAAAGCAAGCAAACATGTTTTGCCTAAAGGCAAAGGTTATGTTCTTCCTCCGATTTCGCTACTGGATGAACTTACTAAACATAAGTTTGACAGTGATGAGCATATCATGGAAAAAGCATCCATACTGAAGGAAGCGCTGGCACAGTTTAAGGTCATTGCTGAGGTTGTCGGAATGGAGAAGGGACCTTCAGTTACCATGTACGAATTGGAACTGGCGCCCGGTACAAAGGTAGGGAAAATTTCTAATCTCCATGATGATATTGCAATAGCTCTGAAGGCTCCAAGTGTACGTGTAGTCGCCCCTATACAGGGAAAGTCTACTATTGGAATTGAAGTGCCAAATACTCATAGAAAGCCTGTGCAAATGCGACAATAAGAAGTGACGGCATATAAAGACATTAATAAACGTACCATACCTCTTTTATTAGGTAAAGACATTGCCGGATTTCCTTTAGTCTCAGACCTTGCGGCTATGCCTCACTTATTAGTTGCCGGTACGACAGGATCAGGAAAGTCTGTATGTTTGAATTCTATAATCTTGAGTATACTTCTCTTCCAGAGGCCGGAAGAATTGAAATTAATACTGATTGACCCGAAGATGGTAGAATTTTCTGCATTCAAGGATATTCCACATTTGATTGCCCCTGTTGTTACTGACATGAAGAAAGCAGCGGGAATATTGGAATGGGCAGTCAGTAAGATGGATGAACGATATACGCTTCTTGCAAGAGCCGGTGTAAGAGATATTACCGGATATAACAGATTGAATGAATCAGAGAAGGAAAGAAGATTGAATCCGGAAGGAGATGCAAGCCTTGATGATGTTCCCTTCTTATTGCCGCATATGGTGATTGTTCTGGATGAATTAGCTGATCTGATGATGGTCGCCTCAAAAGAGGTAGAGGCTGCAATCATCAGGCTTTCTCAGAAGTCAAGAGCAGTTGGTATTCATCTTGTTGTTGCAACTCAAAGGCCGTCAGTAGATGTTATCACGGGTTTGATAAAGTCTAACCTGCCATCAAGAATTTCATTTCATGTTTTTTCAAAGGTTGATTCACGTACTATTCTGGATCAAAACGGCGCAGAGAAACTTTTGGGCAAAGGCGACATGCTCTTCCTGCCGCCAGGTACATCAAAGCTGGCAAGAGTACAGGGAACATACATTAGCGATAAAGAGATAAAAAATGTTGTTGATTATTTAAAACAAATGGCTTTGCCTGAATTCAGCCCTGAATTAAAGATATGGCAGGGTTCATTAAAGGGAAACGATGCTTCTGCCAAGGATGAACTTTATAAAGAAGCGGTAAGAATTGTATTGGAAACACAACGAGGGTCTGTATCTTTGCTGCAAAGAAGATTAGAAATTGGTTACTCGCGTGCTGCCAGGCTGATAGACTTGATGGCTGAAGATGGTATAGTTGGAGAATATAAGGGGAGCCAGGCAAGAGAAGTATTTGTAGCACTTGAGGAATGGGAATCACAGAATAAATAGTCATTTAATCATGGTCACTGAATATAAGAAAACCGATGCTCCGGCGGAGGAGATTAGTTTAAGGAAAAGTGCTGTATTTAATCTCCCGAACAGAATAACACTTTCGAGATTACTACTTGCCATTGTTTTTTTTGTTTTTTTAACATACAGGCATTTTAACGTGGCTCTGATTACCTTTTTCGTTGCGGTTGTTACGGATTGGCTGGATGGATATCTTGCCAGAAAATGGGACTTATCGACAGACCTGGGACGTATAGTAGATCCATTTGTGGACAAAGTTATTATCTGTGGAGCATTTATTATTTTTATAAATATAGCAAAGGACCTAATTGCACCATGGATGGTAATTGTAATTGTGGCCAGAGAATTTTTTGTTAGTAGTATAAGGGGGTTTTCTGAATCAAAGGGAGTCAAGTTTGCCAGTAATATGTGGGGAAAAACTAAGATGTTTATACAGTCATGGACTATCTGTGCTATGATACTCCACTATGCATACTTTGAAAATGTAGGCTGGGCTGAATACCTGGTCACCATTTTCATGTGGATTACTGTTGTAGTTACCATTGGTTCGGGTATAACCTATGTACTCTCCGCAAAAAAGACTCTACTGGCTGCCTGAGGAGCAAACAGCCAGTAGACGTTTTCAAGATGTTGTTGTTGTGCCTGGAACAAGATTTATTTTTCTTTCACAACAAACATACCTTCATAATCACCCAGAAGTACCATTTTGACCCTATCGTGCCATAGATCACCGAACTCTTTAATCTCCTCATCGGTACCTGTTCCGCTAACGGCAAGAGGCATCAGGTCTCCCATCTTGGGATTACCCGGCAGCATACTATTGTTATAAGAAACTTCTACTGATTTTCCGTTATCGATCCTTTCAAAGACTGCTGCGCATATTGAGCCTGCAGGTGCCTCACTGCTTTCATCAAAAGTCAGGAGATTATGCCTGTTGAATCTACCACCTCCTAATCCGTGAAATCCATTATCTCCAGCAGCACCGGTTATAAGCGTAACTACCTGAGAGATTGGCCCATTTACCCTGTAATCTATACCGCCTTTAAATCTTACTTTTATATCACCTCTGGAAGGAATTTCATCTCCATAGAGGTAATTTATTGCAGTCTGAGTTAGTCTATATGCACCTGAAACAGCGAGACATGAATGACCGGCAGTTTTCACAGCATCTTCATATCTATATATAAACGGCTCATCCTTGTCCATGGCGCCCAATGCCACGGCAAGTGGATCTTTCATTTTAATTGGTTTTACCTGATCAAAGAAATCCTTGTTAAACTTAGTCTGTCCTTCTGCCATTATATTACCTCCATAGTCTATAAATAAAAATTATTTAACTTCATTTACCACAAACATGCCTTCCAGGTCATCCATTAAGACCATCTTGACTCTCTCATGCCAGAGATTGCCAAATTCACTGATTTGTTCATCAGTGCCCTTGCCACTAATTGCAAGGGGCATTAAGTCTGATATCTTTGGGTTGTTTGGAAGCATATATTTTGAATAAGTAACTTCGACAGCCTTTCCGTTATCAATCCTTTTAAATATCGCCGAGCAAATAGCGTTCTTAGGCGGCTGATTGTTTTCATCAAATTTTAAAAGATTTCGCCTTTTGTATTTTCCACCTCCAAATCCATGAAATCCGTTTTCGGCAGCAGCACCCGTTATAAAGGTAACTATCTGTGATATCGGACCGTTAACACCGTCTTCTACACCACCCTTGAATGTTACGGCCATACCTCCACGTAATGGTATTCCATCGCCATAAAGTCGCTTCAGAGCTATCTGAGTTAACCTGTATGCGCCTGAAACCGCCAAACACGAATGTCCAGCCAACTTCACTGCGTCTTCATATGTGTAAATGAAAAGTTCGTCCTTATCCATAGCACCTAATGCAACTGCGAAATGCTCTTTCACTTTGATTGGCTCTATCTCGTCGAAGAACTTTTTATTAAAATTGGTTTGGCCTTCGGCGTACAGATTACCACCATAAATAAGAACTAAAAACAATAACGATATTTGTAAAAATCTGAGAAACCTCATTTTTCGTTGTCTCAATATAATCCTCCATTAATTTAATTACCTTTAACTCTTGAGCGAAACCCTTTTACAATCATTGCATAACACCCCAATCCAAGCAATATGTTAAATAAATTCAGAAGCAACGGTAGCATCTTGAAGCCAAGAAGTATTGTTTCCAATAAAAGTATTGTTCCCAATAAAAAGTAAAAATTTATCAAGAACCAATTTAACTTGACTATCGTTGTTTTACAGTCTGTACATTCGAATGTATTCTTATTACAAGAGGGGATAAAGCCGTAAACAATACTTGTCATTGCTTTAAATTGTAATTGCTTCGAACAGCTCGGGCACTTGTTCATAGACTTTTCGAGTATAAATATTTATTAAGCTTATGATTATATGTTGAGGAATGTCAAAAATCAACTTATAAAAATTATGTGGTATTGTGTGATTTGTGGCGGTATGAGTGGTTAAAATGCTTGTCGTATAGCTTTGAATATTCGAAGTTTTTAGATAGCACATCACCTACAACAATTATAGCCGTCCTCTTGATGCCATTCCGGGTTATTTCGTCTGTAACATCACTTAGGCTGGAAATGATGACTTTTTCATCCTTCCAGCTTGCTTTATACACAATTGCAACGGGACAATTAGTTCCATAGATGGGACTGAGGATGCTTACAACTTTATCAATCTCATTAATGCTCAAGAATATGCATAGAGTTGCTTTCGATTTTGCGAGGATCTCCAATCCTTCTGTTTCAGGTACGGGTGTTCTTCCCTCAATACGCGTTATAATTACAGTTTGCGATACACCCGGTAAAGTAAGTTCCTGCTTTAATGTTGATGCTGCCGCTAGAAAAGAACTCACACCGGGAATTACTTCATAATCAATCCCATGTTTATCCAGCTCTGACATTTGCTCCTGTATCGCTCCATAAATCGAAGGATCGCCTGTATGGACCCTGGCAACATCTTTATTGTCGTCTCTCGCTTCTTCTATTATATTTATGATTTCTTCCAGGGACATAGATGCAGAATCATATATCCTGGTATCTTTACTGCAATACTTAAGGATATCAGGGTTTACCAGTGAACCTGCATATATACAATATCCGGACGTCTCAATTATATTCTTTCCTTTTACGGTTATGAGTTCGGGATCACCGGGGCCGGCGCCAATGAAGTATACCTTCATGCTGTTTTCAGGAGAATGAATATTTGATGATAAAATAGAATACGCCTGTTAACAATGCTGCGGCAGGGATTGTAACCACCCAGGAGATGACTATCTCTCGAATAGTTCCCAGGTTTAATGAGTTTAAGCCTCTGGCAAGCCCTACTCCGAAAACGGCTCCTACCAGAGTATGTGTGGTTGATACCGGCAAGGCAAGTTTAGAGGCCAAAACAATTGTTATGGCTGCTCCGAATTCAGCAGCAAAACCCCTCGTTGGAGTTAATTCGGTAATGTATTTTCCGATGGTTTCAATGACACGCCATCCCCAGGTGGCAAGTCCGATAACAATGCCCATGCCTCCCAATAAGAGAACCAGTAGAGGAACCTGTGCCTTCATTCCTACCACTCCATGCTCTATAGCAGACAGAACACCCGCTAATGGTCCAATGGCATTAGCCACATCGTTTGCACCATGGGCAAAAGCTACAAAGCAGGCACTCAGGATTTGCAAATAAACAAATATCTTTTCTACTGTTAGATAATCGGTACTGACGTGCTTTACATGAGAGTATTTCTCTAAACGGTTAGATATCTTTTCTGTTTTATTCAACACTCTGTTGATTTCGTCAGAAAGCTCTCCGGTTGCAGATTCTTTTACCCTTCTAAGATGCATCACAGCCTTTTGGATGCCTTTTTCTACATCCGGATCGATAAACTCCTCATCACATTCAGGTCTGGATGATTTGACTCTTCTGACAAGAGGTATACTGATTAGAGCGCCTAATAATCCAACCAATGAAGCAAGTATCAGAGCTTGAATCAGGGGTAGATCAAGGTGAAGATTCTTTAACCCCTTAAAAACCATCACAAGTGTCAGTATCCCAACTACAAAAAATACTAAAAATGGTGTCATCCTCCTAGCAGAATCGACCGGTGTTTTTGAATAAAAAATAAACCTTCTCAAAAGAATAAATATCGAGAAAGAAATAGCCCCGCTTAGAGCAGGTGATACAACCCAACTGGCAGCAATCTGTGATACCTTGTTCCAGTGAATGGCGCCAATCCCACCGAATAAAATACCGAATCCCAAAACAGCGCCAACGATTGCATGAGTGGTGGAAACAGGCCATCCTTTATATGAAGCAATGTTTAGCCATGCACCGGCAGCCAATAACGCTGCGATCATCCCATATATATAGGCGTTCGGATCTGCAGTAAATATGGCGGGCTCGATAATTCCTTTTCTGACGGTGTTTGTGACGTGTGAGCCAACTAAAAATGCCCCAGCGAATTCCATGAGGGCGGCAACAAGTATAGCCCATTTAAGAGTTAATGCCCCTGAGCCAACAGAGGTGCCCATGGCATTTGCCACATCATTGGCACCAATATTCCAAGCCATATAGAAGCTGATGCACAGGGCTAAAACAATGAGTATCGTTTCAGGACTCAAGTTGCTCTCTCTTTGTCATTATTCAAGATCAAGTAGATTACGAATACGGTGGGCTAACTTTTCAGATGTGTTAGATAACGTTCTAATTTCTCTCAAAATTAATAACCACAGTTGGAATTCTGCATGTGTAAATTGGTCTTCGTTTCTGAAAATGTTTTTAAGCAACTTTCGTTGAGCCAGGTCGGTTTCATGTTCCTTCAGGGCTACATTGCTAACCATAGACTTGACCTTTTCAGCCTCACGACCGGTAAAAGAGGTCTCAAGTAGATTGTCAAACTCAGCTATAATCTCTTTGATGAGTTCATAAGTCTCGTAATTCTTGCCTAAGAAGTTTTTGAAATCTTCCTTGATTACATCTTTTAATGTAAGATCTTTAAGTGTAAGCAATACTCCTATATCTTCACAATCGTCTGCAATATCATCCTGTAATGATAGGATTTCCAATAGTGCAGCCTTGCTAATTGGCATAAAAAGGCTGCCCGGAAGATGATTGCGCAATTCATTTTTTGTAGTATCCGCCTTCGCCTCTAGCTTTGAGATTTCTTTGGATATTCGTGAGACTGATTTGGAATCATTTTGTTCCATAGCCTCAAATATCTCTTTTACTTTTTTGACACATTCGCTTACATCATCCATATGCTTTTGCAGAGGGGCGAATGGTGATTTTGCAAATAATTTTACCAGCGTTCTCATGTCGTTTGTTTAAATATTTTATTTAAGTATAGATAGCTATATTTACTTCTGTACGCAAAAGATTGAACATTTTTATGTATTAAATCAAATACCTGTAATATTTCAATGTTTTTTTCTCTGTGATTAATGCTACAATTAGCAAAAATTAATCTTGTATCGCAAAATAAGACAACAGACAGCTAAGTCGAGAAAAATTTAGATATTTGTCAAGCCTATTTAGATTATGTATTTCGTATTACTCGAAGACAGGACTTGTAGGCAGGGAGTAACGGCTAAGTAGTAACAAATTTTCTGGCATCATCGATCATCTCTTTTGCCTGTTTCCTTGTGACTTCAGTTTTTTCTGTACCCCTGATCATTTCAGCAATCTCTTCGAGACGTTCTTTAGCTGAAAGTATGTCAATAGTCACAAATGTTTTATTATTTTCTGCAAATTTGTTTACCTTGAAGTGCTGTTCGGCATAACTGGCTATCTGAGGCAGGTGGGTAATGCAGATAACCTGATGTGACTGTGAGACCAGTCTAAGTTTTTCACCAATGATTCGACCCATCCTCCCACCAATATTTGCATCAATTTCATCGAATATGAGAACAGGGGTTTGATCGGCAGATGCCAGATGCCGCTTCAATGCCAGCATTATTCTGGAGATTTCTCCGCCCGAAGCAATTTTCCTGAGTGGCTTAAGCTCTTCACCGGGATTGGACGAGAACATGAACTCAATATGATCAAATCCCGATCTACTGCCATCTTCCAAATTAAACTGTTCTGTACTAGTCATATCTAGCGACGAGATATCAATATCAAATCTACCGTTAGCAATGCCCAGGTCTGACAGTTCCTTTTTAACAAGGTTAGATAGCTTTGTACTGGCCTTCTCACGCAATTTCGTCAATCTTTTGCCGGAATCAATGACAGATTTTCTTAATTTTTCTAATTCATTTTCTGTGCTACCGAGGTCTTCGTTTTCTTTCAGGAGTTGTTCCAGCTTTGATTTTGATTCTTTACAGTAAGAGAGTATGTCTTCTATCGTTTCACCATATTTACCTTTAAGACGATGAATGGTTTCAATTCTACCCTCTATTTGTTCTAATCGCTCAGGATCAAAATCATGTCCTTCTACACACTTACTTAGCGTAATAGCCACATCTTCTAATTGAAAAAGAGATTGATTACAGATTTCCAGAGGATTTTCAAAACTGATATCAATATCCTTTATCTTGCTCAGTTCATTTGAGATCTCTTTCAACCTTGAAATTATAGAATTGTCTGATTCATACAAACTATCGGTGCAATATGACAATGTATTTTGAATCTTCTCTGAATTTGCAAGAATGAAACGTTCTTTTTCCAGTATGTCAAGCTCATCGGGTTTTAGACAGGCACCTTCGATTTCATTTACCTCAAATTGGTATAGCTCTATCTGCCGTTTTCTTGCTTCCTGATGTTCGTTTAGTGATTGTATTAATCTTTCTTTCTCGATCGCCTTGGTGTAAACCTCTGAGAATTTACCACGATTGGTATCTAACTTTCCAAAGCCATCCAGGATAATGAGCTGGTTTAGCGGTTTGGTCAATGACTCGTGTTCATGTTGACCGTGTATATTCACTAATAGTTCGCCAATCTCTTTCAATAAGGGAACCGTTATAGGCTGATTATTAAGTCTGCACCGGTTTCGTCCATTTTGGTCTAAATTCCTCTGAATGATAATCTCCTCCTCATCAAAGTTGTCAATGTATTCCTTTAACCTTTCACGAATATGTTCATTTTTGATAGTAAATGCACCACTTACGGAAACATCCTTCTTGCCGGTTCTGACGATATCATTTGTTATCCGGCTACCGAGGAGAAAGTTTAAAGCTCCTATTATCAGAGACTTGCCGACACCTGTAGTACCGGTAAAGATATTTAGACCTTTATTGAATTTTACTGTAATATCATCAATCAAGGCAAAATTGGAGATATAAAGTTCGCTTAACATGGTTTATAAATTAATTGAAGTATCAGCTTGATAAAGGGAGTTTCATCAAGCTATTCTGTGGTTCTTAGAAGTGCTGACAAATTCTCTGTATGGAGTGTATGTTTACCGTCTGGATCGCTGGAAAAATGTCCTAATCTTATTATTTCTTGCCAGCCTTTAGTGATTCGTTTAAATCTACCAGTAACTGGTCTAAATCAGTGGGGTTTATCTTTGTCGCCTGGCTAATATTGATGGCCCTTGTAAGTGTGTTTCTAAGAATAGGATTCTTGAGCTGAGTAAAACCTTTGCTTACAAGAACGTCTATTGTCTGTGGGTGTTGTTTTATAAGATGATACACATTTGTAGATGCCGTAACAGCAGCAATTTCCTCATGCGCTTCATCATCTTTAGTACCTTGTTTGCCTTCATTTATAGTCTTCCAAATGTTGATACCAAACAACAGTATCGCTGTACACTCTATAAAACCACTTATGCCCATTAGCATAAAAGCAGAGCCTGATCCGGTATGAACTGCAACCGGTTGGAATATGACCCTTATAGCACAGCCAACATTTATGAGAATAAATATCTTTGTTAGCATTGTATAACTGTGAAGCTTGATACCTTGACTGATGGGTATGATCCTTGATGCATAACCAAAGATCAACATGCTAATGAATCCTACTGTAACTGCATGTCTATATGCTCCAATTAATGCATGCGAAACAGAAGCGCCAGCTGCCTCAGAGAAGGTGAAAACTAACATGGCGGCTTCAGCAAAAACCAACCATACAATACCAGCCCAGACAAATTTCTCATAACTCTTCTCAATCTCCATTCCTGAAAAATCTACCTCAGGTTTTGTAAATATATTCAGATTATAAATGAATAGCAGAACAAACACAAACTCAAGACAACCCGAGATGAAAAACAGAGAACTGAAGATGTAATAGGCCGGCAGACTTACATCTACAAAGTGTGCCATTAATGGTTGAGACGTTGCTCTGAGAATGATTGAAAAATTTAACCCCAGCATGATGATCAGGTTCAGTTTTGCATTAGGTGTTTTCAGGCCTAAGAAAGCAGGTATAGTCCTGCTCAGAACACCAAAAATTACCAGGGTTATAAATCCCATTACCTGAATATGTCGTAGCGGATATATTAGTATATGAGGCAAAACAGTTTCACCAACTTTAAGCATATATACGGTAGCTCCCGTAAGGACTAATGTCTGCACAAGGAACCACAGATAGCCGGAAATCAAGAATCCTTCGTATGTCTCAAGTTCCTGCTTTTCCGCAGCCAGGATGGTCTTTAATGCAACAAAAAGGAATATTAGTATAGCCAGGATTTCCAGCAGACTACCTGCAATGATGAGTAACTTGAAGAAAGGTGAATTTAAAAGCGGAAGAAGTGTTCTGAATAGAAATACCAGTAGAATACCAATTACCATGAAATAGAAAGATAAATTAGCAAGTCTTCCACTATACAATTTTATGGCATAAAAACGCGGAATGACAAAGTATGATACACCCATAATGAAGAGTCCGCACCAGCCGAAGATTTGCGTGTGGCCATGGGTTTCTATTAAGACCTTTGACACCGCATAAAGAGAGTGTTTCATTCCCATATAGAAAAGCATGAATGCACCGTAAACACACCCGGTTGTCAGTGCTATGACAATCGCAGTTTTTATGAACTTTTCGTATATATTCTCGTATGCCGTATCCAGGTCTTCTGGTGAGATTTCCGGCGCTGATACCTTTCCTTGAATAACATCATTAAGCTCCTTGATCAGGCAGTCAGCGTCTACATTATGAACTCTGGCAAAGAAATAGACTGCCTCTTCAGGGCCGTATTCGCCGCCGCATTCCAGCAGGCCATATTTTGAAAATACACCTTTGGTTTGAGGATAGTTCGTTATAATGTCTTTTACCGTCACCGTTCCAGTGATTTCCAATTTTTCTGTTCCTGCAGTTTCAGCAACCGGAGGAGGTGTTTCTGTAACTTCATTCCCTGCCGTATCTTCGACTGTACTGCTCTGCTCAGTGGTAGATTCCGGTTCTGGAACTACTTCGTTCAGTGCAGCCACCAGTTCGTCAATATTTTTTACATTACAAGATATTGCTGTTTTCTCAATGCTTTGTACTCCACCACAGCACATGTCAACACCGAACCTGGTAAATACCTTGTCACTTTCTGGATATTTGTTAATTACCTCATTAACAATCATATCCTTTGTAATCACGGCCTTGTCCGGACTCATGAATAAACCCCTTTCGCAATAAATACGATAGAACTTGTTATTGTAAACTGTTGCTTAATTTCTAAAGACACTGAATTGATCTACTTATCAGTATACGTGCTATATTATAAGTCGGTTATTATACAAAAAAAAAACTGTAAATCCATTCTAAAATAGCAATTTAAACAAAAATGACTTGCAATAAAGTTATTCATGTGATTTATTGGCGTGGACTTGAAGAATGGACTGATAATCATTTTTACCGGTAATGGGAAAGGAAAGACAACTGCGGCAATGGGCCAGGCGCTGAGAGCCGTTGGGCAGGGGTTAAAGGTATTAATGCTTCAATTTATAAAGGGAACGTGGGATTATGGCGAACTTGAGTCAATAAAAAGGCTTGAGCCGGATTTCAAGATACAGCCTCTTGGAAAGGGTTTTATTCGTTCTAATTCAAAATTAGATGAAAAAGAAGCACAGGAAAACGTTAATCAATCATGGAAACAAGCCAGGAATGAGGTTCTCTCAGATAAATACGATATGATTATACTTGATGAAATCAATTATGTAATAAGTTATGGCCTGTTACCTGTTGAGGAGGTACTGGAATTATTCGAGGAGAAACCAGAACGTCTTCACCTCATCCTGACCGGAAGGGACGCTCATAAAAGTATAGTTGAAAAAGCTGATTTAGTTACTGAGATGAACGAGGTAAAGCACCAATATTCTAAAGGTATCAAGGCTCAAAAAGGAATTGAATTCTAAAAAGAGAATAAAGTGGGACAATCAAAACTAAATGTAAGATTGTTGAATCATACGAAAGATCCGGAAGGCTTAATTGCTCATGCTGCCAAGTTGTGCTACAGTCCCAGTTCGGTAGAACAACTAAAAGATAAGATTGAAAAGTCCGACAATAGAAAGTTTATTGAAAAACTCCTTAAACTGGGACACCTTTCTCCATTAGAGCATGTTTCGTTCAATTTTGGTGTAGAAGGAATATCCAGGGCATGTTCACACCAGCTCGTCAGACACAGAATCGCATCATATTCTCAACAAAGCCAGAGATATGTAGGCGAACACAGTGAAAAACATAAAAATGCGGGAGAACAAATATTTGATTTTGTTATACCGCCGAGTATTAAGGCTGCAGGTAAAAGTGAATGGTTTGTGGAAAGGATGCAGGAGATTCAGAAATGGTATGATGAACTTGTTGAGGCGTTGGGTGATTCCGGAGAAAAGTCAAATGAAGATGCGCGTTTTATCCTGCCTAACGCCGCTGAGACAAAGATAATCATTACCATGAATGCAAGAGAATTACTTCACTTTTTTAGTGTAAGATGCTGTAACCGCGCGCAATGGGAGATAAGGGATCTTGCAACTGAAATGCTGAGGTTGGCCAGAAAGATTCTTCCCTGCATCTTCTCCAAATCAGGGCCAAATTGTGTAGCTGGCCCCTGTACGGAGGGTGAAATGACCTGTGGTAAGATAGATGAGGTCAGGGAGAAGTTTAAGAAATTATAATTATTTAAGGTTCATCTCCCAATTAGCTGACAAAGCCGTATGTTAGATGTATAGGAATTTCAAGATTTTTGCCCATGTAGGGGAGGATTAAGCGCCTGAGTTTAGTATCCACCAAACATGAATGATACTTAGCTCCTGGCGTCTCCGGACAGGCGAATCTTGAAATTATCCACAGGGTAGTTATCCGGCGACCGCCTTGGGCAAGACCTGCAAAAGCAGGGAATATTTCCTCCATTTCTGGAGGAATCCATATTTTATTACGGAGCAAAAGAATGTTTAAGGGAAACTTTTCTGCTACAGCCATAGGCAGTTATCCACATAAGAAAGTGGATGACGCATGTAATCTTATCTTGAATACGCTCACGGAAATACCGTGTTGGCCACAACTCCCGGAAAGAGATATGAGGGAAGAGATGCTGGTCCAATACACGGAAGGATTGCCTTTTCTGAAGCTTGTTCCGGAAGAGAAGAAAATTTATGTAGATATGCCTGAGGATAATACGGATGAATTAGAGTCGTTTTATAACAAGTATTTATCAGAAGATGCCGGTCTCTTTTCTATAAGCGATAGTCACGCTGTTGGATTCTCGAACATGATCAGACTTCTAAAGGAGAGGAAACCGGAACACCTGCGTGCGACCAAGGGGCAGATAGTCGGCCCCATAACACTTGCAGGTACCTTGAAAAATCCGGAGCAGGTTTCCGTACTTCATGATCCGGTTCTTTTTGACGTGATAGTAAAATTACTGGCGATGAAGGCATGTTGGCAGATTGACAAATATACTGAATTCGGGCTGCCCACTATTATATTCCTTGATGAGCCGTATCTATCGAGCTATGGTTCGGCATTTGCCAGTTTGAAGAAGGAGCAGATTGTTGAATCATTAAATGAGATATTTCTGGCAATTCATAATCGTAAAGCTCTTTCCGGTATTCACTGTTGTGGGAATACTGATTGGACTATGCTCATGGAGACTAAGGTAGATATTATAAACTTTGATGCGTATGGCTACATGGATACCATGTTAATATATAAAGACGAGGTTAAATCGTTCCTTGAGAGGGGTGGGATTCTGGCATGGGGCATCGTGCCTACTACAGACAGTATTAACGAGGTTACGATTGACAGCCTGATGGAAAAAGTTGTTTCCGCCGTAGATTTTCTAGTAGATAGCGGAATTGATAGAAAACTGGTGATTGAGAACTCATTATTAACTCCAAGTTGTGGTACAGGTGCTATGCCTGTGGAAGAGGCGGAAAAGGCAATGACTCTAACCCACGAGTTAACAGTAAAAATAAAAGACAAATACAAAATCATTTGACAGCCCTGTCACCAAAAAGTAGAATTTGGTAATATCATAGATATAAAGTATTAGTTTAGCTCTTTGAAAAATTAAACAGCAAAAAAGGAAAAAAAAGCTGGCGTCAGTTAACCCCATCTGGTATAAAGGTCTTCACAAACAATTAAGGAGACCTTATTGC
>JAANXD010000042.1 GCA_018263435.1 Candidatus Scalindua arabica
GCCTTTTTGTTTACAGGTCAGGTCGCTATTCCATCGACAAAAACCATCCTTCGACTCCGCTCAGGATGACGTCACACTGAGCGGAGTCAAAGTGTTATCAACATTGAAATTCCTATGAAGAAATTTAATTGAAGTTAAATCTCTCTTTTTCTGCTTTCACGGTTGTTGATGCGCCGTGTCCGGGGTGTATAATTGTATTTTCGTCCAGCTTAAAAATGCATTGCTTAATCGATTGGAGAAGGCAGTTGTGACTGCCGCCCGGCAAATCAGTCCTGCCGTAGCCTCCTGCAAAAAGAGTATCACCTGAGAATAATATTGGGACGTCTCCATTGCCTGTGGAATCGATATATATACCTATTCCACCGCGGGTGTGGCCGGGGAGGTGCAAGACCTTTAAGGCATACTCATCAAACATAATCTTATCGTCGTGGTTCAGGATTCGGTTTGCAGGTGGAGATGAATATCTTTTTCCGCCCAGAAGAGAAAGGTTCTTGAACGGGTCTTCCAGCATCTCTACATCGTCGCTATGGATACAGATTTGAATATCCGGAAACTTTTCCTTTAACTCTTTGTTTCCGCCAATGTGATCTCCATGGCCATGGGTATTGATTAGAATAACGGGATGCAGCTTTTTCTCCTCAAGATAATCTATTATTCTGTCTGTATCTCCACCGGGATCTATAATAACCGCCTCTGAACTCTTTGTAGAAACTATGTAGCAGCAGGCGCCCAACTGTCCAACCTCGAATTTTTGAATATCTAACATGGTAATACTTGAAAGTTCTTTATAAAAAGTACCTAAAATGGGAAATGCCTATCCGCCCGCCGGTTTGTCAGGCGGGAAGCTAAGTTCAGCTCTTCTTAATATATCGATTTATTATTTTAATAATGTCACAGGTTTTTTTCTCCTTATTGAAGCCTATGATTTTTCTTTCTCTTATTACACTTGCGGGAGAATCAGATGCGTGTACGGCATTTTTTCTTATATCTAGTGCATAAAAACGTCTGATGCTGGAATACTTCGCTTTCTTTGGATCAGTGGCTCCCAGAAGTTCACGGATAGTCTTGATTGTGTTGATGCCTTGGTACAGTATTGCAATACAAATAGTATGTTTTCCATCAGATGTTTCTTTAGTATGAGCGAAGGCAGAGGGTTCACTGCCTGTCATGTATTGTAGTATACTGTTGAATTCAGTATCTACTTTTGGTTTTTTCATCTGAGATGCCATATTATTCAAAAGCTCATCCGTCAACTCAAAAGAGAATTCTTTCTGTTTTAATGATGTTTTCAATTGGTTAACCAGATCCGGTTTAAATTTATCATCAAAACTGCTATTGAAGAAATCTTTTACAGGGCCATAAAACTCTTCTGCCTGCTTAGTGTTCATGTCAAGGATCTTAATGCCAACGATATAGAAACCTGTCCTTGAAAACATACTTATTATGTTTCCGGCACGCGGATCGTGTTTTTCAAATGGCTTAAGAATTATGAGTGAAGTTTCAGGTTTTTTGTTCTTAGGAAATTTCATTGCTTTTTCCAGGATACCTCCATCGCTTAATGAATATTTTGCGAACAACTTAAGCTGTTTGATATTTGTTGCCTTATCTGCGGAAGTAAGGACTGCAGGCTCAAAATAGTCAACTTTTCCGTCATCAGATACTATAGTGTCGCCGTAGGTACCCCTGACGGTATCTCCTCTTAATGGGTCGGATGCAGATCCAATAACTTTATTATGGAGAACATTAACCGCGTTCTTCCCTTCAAAGAGGAGGAGCATGGCACGGTTTGCCATACCAAGCTTATTCTTCTTTCTCAGCATGCTGTTTACATAATCAATCATTGCCTTTTTCCACAAAGGTTTCATTCTCTGCTTCTCAATAGTTGCGCAATACTCATCCAGGAACTTATCGCTTGGTGTGTACATTCTCACACCCACAAGTTCCAGGTCAGACAAGGATAGAAGCCTACTGATTATACCTCCGGTTCTACTCTTTAATAAGCTATACGGCGTTATTAAAGCATAAGTTAACTCCTTTTTCATTTTTACCAATACCTTCCTTAAATTAATTTTATCGGGATTTCAAGATTACTTTAAAACGTGTGATTAAAAGCAGGGTGGTTTAACGTCCTCCCTGCCTGCCGGACGGGCAGGGGCGCCTTTTGTCCGGGGAAGACGAGTGCCGAATCCACCTGACTGTTAACATACAACTTTTTTGCTGCTGACATCTGAGTCTGATATTCATGCGCTTTGTGAGACCAAGCTGTCCTCTCCAACAAGATTTTTTATTTCACTGAGTACATTTTCGTTTAAAGAGACAGAAAACCTGTCGGACGTCTTGATCGTTACCGCTTTCTCACCCGGTATTTCAAACTTTATTAATACTGGAGAAGTCCCTTTATTTGCTGACAGGATCTCCTTCAAACGGGAGAGAATTTCATCGTTAACCTGCGAATATTCGAGGCGTATTATAGCATTCCTGGGTGATTTTTTCTCTACTATTTTTTCCATATCTTCCGGAGTAATTATTTCTGTAACCCTGATAGACGGCTCGGTATCTCTGAAACTGACTTTTCCCTTGATAAAAACCACTTCATCAGGATGAAGGAGATTGTCGAGAGATTTCAGCTTTTTCTCGAATATTACGCACTTTGCTATTCCTTCCAGGTCTTCGATTGTAAAATATGCAATCGGTTTGCCCTTTTTTGTGATTGTGCGGTTAATGCTGTCTATTATCCCGCCTATCAAGACCTCGGCATCGTCACGTTTCTCAGGCAGGTCTCCGATCGAAGCATCTGAATATTGCTCTATTGCCTCTTTGTATCTTTTTAAAGGGTGAGAACTGACATAGAGTCCCAAAGCCTCTTTTTCTGCCTTAAGCAGCTGCTTCTCAGACCATTTTTCGGTCTCGGGTAATTGTTGATGAGAATTCGAATTTATTGTATTATCCTGTGCACCAAACAGGTTCATCTGTCCCATACGGCGGTCTTTGTTTGATTTAGCCCCGATTTGCAGCAGTATATCTATTCCTTCAAAGAATTGAGCCCTGTATCCCGGCAGGGAGTCAAAGCAGCCTGATTTTATAAGGCTCTCCATTACCTGTTTATTAACCAGGCGCAGGTCTACACGTTCACAGAAATCGAATGCCGAAGTAAATTCACCCTCACTCTTTCTTGCATCAATGATAGACTCTATTGCCTTTTCTCCAACATTCTTTATTGCCCCAAGGCCAAACCTTACTTTCTTATCTGATACTATAGTAAAATCAGAATAGCTTTCGTTTACGCACGGTGGTAATAATTCAATGCCCATTCGGTTGCATTCATGCATATAGTCTACAATCTTTGCGTTATTTTGTTTCTCACATGTCATCTGAGCTGCCATGTACTGCGTAGGGTAGTTTGCTTTTAGATAAGCGGTCTGATAGCAGACCATGGCGTAGGCGGCAGAGTGAGACTTATTGAATCCATAGCCTGCGAAGTGTTCCATCAGTTCGAAGATCTTTTTGGCAATATTCTTTGGGATGTCATTCTTTACAGACCCCTCAATAAATTGATTCTTGAATTTTGCCATAACCTCCGGCTTCTTCTTACCCATTGCCTTCCTTAAATTATCAGCCTCATTCAGGGTAAAGCCTCCCAGCCTGTTTGCAATGCGCATTACCTGTTCCTGGTATACCATCAATCCATATGTTTCCTTGAGTAACGGCTCGAGCTTTGGGTGAAGATAGGAAACTTCTTCTTTGCCGTGCCTACAGTTTATAAATGTATCTACCATTCCACTCTGTAACGGCCCCGGCCTGTATAATGCGACCAGGGGTAATATATATTCAAATTTATCAGGTTTGAGCTTTATCAGCAGGTCCCTGAAGCCTCTGCTTGTCTCCACCTGGAAAACACCTTTGACGTCACCTCTCGACAGTAGTTCATAAGTCTTTTTATCATCCAGCGGGATCTTATCAACATCGATCTCCTTCCCCGTTGTTGCCTTTATTAGTTGCCTTGCCTTGTCAATAACAGTGAACTTCCTCACGCCAAGGAAATCTGCCTTTAAGAGGCCTATCTTCTCAACAAGGGTTTCACCGTCGTATTGTGTAATTACGATATCCTTGTTCTTTGCCAGGGGGATGTAATTGGTTAATGGCTCATCGGAGACTACCACTCCTGCCGCGTGTGTAGATGCGTGTCTGCGCAGCCCTTCAAGCTTTGAAGAAATATTGAAAAGATCCTGGATCTGCTTCTCATTCTTGTGCATGGATTGTAATTCCGGTTCCTGCTCAAGGGCTTCCTCTAATGTAATGCCAAGAGTAGGGGGGATCAATTTTGCAACTTTGTTAACGACAGGCAATGGTATGTCCATTACTCTGCCGACGTCCCTGACAACCGCTTTGGCCTTCATAGTACCGAAGGTGATAATCTGAGCTACATTGTTGTCACCTCCATATCTGTTTCGTACGTATTGAATTATCTTGTCTCTGCCCTCGGCGCAGAAGTCAATATCAAGATCAGGCATGGAAAGCCTTTCAGAATTCAGAAATCTTTCAAACAGTAAATCATACTTTATAGGGTCAATATTAGTGATTCCTAGCAAATATGCGACGAGGCTACCAGCGCCCGAACCACGTGCAATTGCGGGTATATGTTCTTTTCTTGCAAAATCAATGAAGTCCCATACGATTAGAAAATAGTCAACAAAATTAGTCTCTTCTATTACGCTCAGTTCATGGTCTAATCTCTCGTTTATTACATCATCAAGCTTTTTATATATCTCTAATGCGCCGTGTTTGCAGAGTTCTCTCAGGAGCTGTTTATGGGTCATACCCTGTTTGTAGCATATAGTATCTTCTTTCGGGTGAAACCTGGGAAGGTGCATTGTGTCAAGGTCAAGCTCAACGCAGCATCTATCGGAGATTAATGATGTGTTCATTAATGCTTCGGGCATATCTTTAAAGACGGCTTGCATTTCTTCCTGAGACTTGAAGTAGAATTCATTTGTGCTCATGCGCATTCTCTTGGTGTCATTTATTAATTTTCCCGTGTTTATGCACAGGAGGGCGTCATGGGCATAGTAATCATCAGGGTCTATGTAGTGTATGTCATTTGTAGCTACAGTTTTTAATCCCAGTTCCTGACTGATTCTTACTGCCATATTCACTAACTCATCCTGCCTTTCAATCTTATTGTCCTGCAGTTCAAGATAGAAGTTGTCAGTACCGAAAATGTCTTTGTATTGAGCAGCAGAATTCAGGGCCTTATCATAATCATTATTCAGCAGATTTTGATTTATTTCTGACTTCATACATCCACTCAGAGCGATTATTCCTTTTGAATGTTCATTTAATAACTCTTTGTCTATTCTGGGTTTATAATAAAATCCCTCCAGATATGCGGATGAGGCCAGTTTTAGCAGGTTTCTATATCCTTCATTGTTTTCTGCTAAAAGAGTTAAGTGGTATATGCGTTGTTTTCCGTCTTTACCGGCTTCTTTTGTAAACCTGCTTTCCTGGGAGACATATGATTCAAAACCAAGTATAGGTTTTATACCATTCTGCCTTGCATATTCGTAAAACCCGATTGCTCCAAACATGTTGCCATGGTCTGTCAGCGCCAGGCTTTTCATATTTAAAGCCTTAGATTTGTCAACAAGGTCATTAATCCTGCATGCGCCGTCCAGCAGGCTGAAATCGCTGTGAACATGTAAATGGACAAAATCATTTTTCATATTTATTTCATATCCAGTTCTTTGATCTTTTGTTGCAAGCTTTGTCTGTGCATATCTAACGCTTCCGCCGCTTTGCTTATATTACCATCATTTTCCTGTAATTTCCTGCTTAAAAAATCTTTTTCAAAGGATTCAATTACGGATCTTTTTGCATCTCTGAAAGGCAAGTTATAGTCAATATTAGAAAATGAGACACTGAAAGTATTTGAATTCCTGATTTCATCAGGGAAATCATAAATTCCCAGAGTTTCAGAATTTGCCATTACGACAGCACTCTCAATCATATTCTGTAATTGTCGTACATTGCCAGGCCAATCATACTTTGTAAAAATATTTGCAGTTTCACTTGAAATTGATTTAATCTTCTTTTTGTGCTTGACAGCAAAGAACTTTATAAAATCGTCTGCTAACAACAGGATGTCTTCTCTCCTGTCTCTTAATGCAGGTATAGTGATTTCGACAACTTTAAGCCTGTAATACAAATCTTCTCTAAACCTGTCTTCTTCAATTTCCTTGAGTAACAGCTTGTGAGTCGCACTTATTACCCTGACATCAACACGAAGAGTTTCAGTACCTCCTAATCGTTCGAAACTCTGTTCCTGCAAAACCCGTAATACTTTAGATTGTGTATTTGGACTCATATCTCCAATTTCATCAAGAAATATCGTACCTTTATCTGCCAGTTCAAATTTGCCCAGACGCCTTTCTGTGGCTCCTGTGAAGGCGCCTTTTTCGTGCCCGAATAGTTCGCTTTCGATTAACGTTTCCGGTAATGCTGCACAATTCATTACTATCATGGGATAATCTTTGCGAGTACTTTTTTTGTGGATTTCTTTAGCCACCAGCTCTTTTCCGCTCCCACTTTCACCCTGAATCAAGACAGTCACGTCAGTTGGCCCAACCTTTTCTATTTTGTTATATACATCTTTCATTTCCCGGCTTTTTCCTACTATTTCACCCATTGATTCAAGTCTGTCAATCTCGGAACGTAGCCTGGCATTTTCTTCCTCAAGTGAGAGTTTTTCGAAGGCATGCCTGGCTATTAATCTGAGTTCATCGATTTCATACGGCTTGGCAATATAATCGTATGCCCCCTTCTTCATGGTATCCACGGCTACTCTTTCAGAGCCATAAGCGGTTACAATCACTACCATTGGAGGACTTTCCTGTTGATTTATCTCCTCCAAGACCTGAATCCCGTTAACCTTTGGCATGTTTATATCAAGAAATACCAGAGCAGGCTTCTTAATCTTTATGACTTCAGAAGCAGAGATACCATCACTGGACTCAATGACTTTGTAACCATCTTTTTCCAAAGCCATTTTCATCCCATACCTTGCTGCCTTTTCATCATCGACTATTAATATTAATTTTTTCATGGAGTAGAATTGTTTAAATATTACTTACTAAAACACTTTCTGATGATGGAATATTAACTATAAATCTTGTGGTCGAATCCTCACTTTCCACATGAATCAAGCCTCTTACTTCTTCCAGTTTCTTTTTAACAATAGCCAGTCCCAAGCCTGTACCCATTTGTTTAGTTGTATAGAATGGTTCAAAAATCTTACCTATATCCTCCTGAGAGATGCCAGGTCCGTTATCCTCAAAAACAACTCTGATATAATCATCCTTTTGTTCATAGGTGACTTGGATTGTTAACTTTCCACCCTCTGACATGGCTTGTATGGCATTATGAATAATATTAAAGAAGACTTCCGTCAATGATCCTTCGTCTGCCATAACTAAGGGCGGGTTGTTTAAGACTTCCAGGTGTATGTCGACATTATTCATTTTTGCTTCATGTCTTAGAACTACCAGGACCTTATTGATTAAATCACTAATCTTAACGTTTGCTTTACTATCCCCCTGCGGTTTAGCAAATACTAAAAGCTGGTTTACAACTTTTGTCAAACGATCTATTTCTTCTACAATTATTGAAAGGCTTTTCTGTGTCTTGGTCTTATTTTGAGAATCTTCTTTTAGAACCTGGACTATGGCCTTAATCGAACTCAGGGGATTCTTTACCTCGTGTGCAACGCTGGTGGATAATCTGCCCAGACTGGACAATTTTTCATTTTCATACATTTTTCTTTCAAGCTGCAGTTTTTCCTGTATCAACTCGGCTTTTGCCATTGCTGAACTTATCTGATTTGCAATAATCATCAACTGTTCTAGGCTGTCGGTTGGTAACCGCATCCTCCTTCTGGGTTTACCAAGAGTTAACAAGCCTGTCAGCTTTCTGTCTTTAAAGATTGGAAATACAAAGAACATTTCTAATCGTTTCATCTCATTAATTATAGATGCATCAGTGATTTCGTGTCTGTCCAGAACTACAATTTCACCTTTATCAAAATATTTGATAGTGTTTGGTATATCATCTCTGGCTATAAGCGTGTTTTCGCCGCCTCCGACAACTTGCGTGCTTCCACCTTTGAATAGAATCAGGTTAACGTCTTTGATAGCAGTTGCCTTTTCGATGGATTCTACAACATTTTCTAGTAAAAGCGACAGGTCAATTAATAAGTCTGTACTAATCTGGTGGCTTAAATCATTTAAAAGATACTCACTGTCCGCAATCCTCTTAAAGAACAATCTTCTGATTAAACCTTGAATGTTCTCTTTCAATTTTGGAAACCAGTATACAAGTGCAATAATTAATACTGCTTCTAAAACCTTTGCATTTACTGAATAATTAAATTCGAGATATTTACCTAATTGTCTTATTCCAAAATAATAGAAACATATAACCAGTATTGCCAGGAATGAATAGAAGACACTTCGCCTGAGAACAAATTCCATATAGTTGTAACGATAGACATAATAAGAAAATATAATACTGGGAAAGATGGATGAAAGCATAGTCGCCAGTACCATGTATTCGCCGACATAAGGGAGGTTCCTTCCTTCAAGAAGAACGGTAAATGTAACCAAGATCGTGATAAATATGAGAATCCAGAAAATAGAGAAGTGGAATTTTTGTTCCTCTACCTCTTCTACTTTAGCAGAAAGTATGCGGGAAATAACGGCAGATGCAAATATAGAAAACAGCAGCCATATGATAAAAGGTTTTACAAAAGGTGCCATACTCGTCAGGACATGGTCTTCTTCAAAGAATATTATCCTGGTTGCCGTAAGCGTAAACGGAATAACCGGAAGATAAATTATAGTAATTATGGTTATCATGGTCTTCTTCTTGATCTTCCTGCCACTTTCTAAAAGAAATAATATAGCGGTGTGCAAAAGTAAACTTGGCATTACGCCCATTCCCATGTATGCAAAATCACTTGATAATTGATTAATAATAGGAATGTTTTTTCCAAAGAGCATTATGCTGAAAAGCGAAATAGCATTACCATAATGCCACACTGCCACACTGATCACGAGGAATAAAAAGACAAGTTCACTTCCTTTCTTATTTTTCCTCTGGACTATAAAAATTGAAAGGACTGTGTGAAGGATTGAACCAAGAATGAAGCCTATTAGCGCTACTATTTCGATAAATGTCATAGCTTAATAATTTGCATTAATCCACATAAATAGTTTGAATTTGAATAAGTGCCTAGAGTGTGAAGTGAACTAAATTGACTAAAGTTAATGAAAAAGGATATTAAATTATACTAATATTAATGTAATTGCATATTAATAATTTCTGCTTGTTTCCTAAACTTCAGGCACTTCGTACTTTAGGCACCTTTAACTTTTCGGTATCATATATATAGATAATCATTTGCCTTACAAACATGACATACGGTTTTTGTGTTATTATTGCGTCCGAGGACCTCTTTGCGTGCTGCTATATATTTCTGATTGTTCCATATATTTTTAAAAGAATCCTCCTTAATATTGCCAAAAGAATGTGTTTCACTATAAACGGAACAACATGGTAAAATGCAACCATCCCAGTTGATTACGGTTTCTTTCCACAATAGATCACAATTAAATTTGTTCTTTGGTTTCTTTTCTGTCATATTAAAAGTGTTATATTCCGGGTTGCCAGGCAGCCATTTTGAATCACGCTCAAGAGATTTTTCAGCAGTTTCAAATATTTCTTTGCCCATATCGGTACGTATCTTATTGATAGTTAGCTTAATGCCTATATCCTTTGCCGTTGACTTTGCAGTATTAATTTCGTGTTCATTGTGACTGAAAACATGGAAAAGCCATATTATCTCAGTATAGTTATTTCTTAATTGTCTCTTTTTATTGAGTAAAAGTTTCATATTTGACATAACTCTGTTAAAATCGCCATCAATATGATATTTAGGATAGGTTGAATTGCTTGCGCCATCGCAGGAGATGTATATTTTCTGTAAATTGGCATTTATTAAGGCTTCGGCCTGAGCATCTTCAATAGGAAAGCTCAGGTTTGTACTTATTTTAACAGCTATTCGATGCTTATCAGCATATTCTACCATTTTTATAAGTTCTTTGTTGAGCAGCGGTTCTCCCCAATTATATAGCCTGATTAAGAGTAGATTTTTTCCAATTTCATCTATAATCCTTTTGAAATCTGAGAATGACAACAGACCCTTACTGGCAGAGGCATCTTTCTGTCCCGTGGGGCAGAGTGGGCAGCGAAGATTGCAGATATTGCCTGATTCTATCGTAATCTTGGCCGGATAGTAATAAAGGTGTGTAGAACCTATTAAAAACTGAATCTTACCCATAACAAGGTTATATAATTTCCTTGTGCTGTAGATACGAAGATGCTTCAGTAAGTCTTTTAACATTTTGTCTCAGTTTATGTTTGTGCTAATGGTTAAGATTTATAGTTATTTTTGATGGTTGGCGTGTAATCGAACGTAATCCAAATGCTGCTTTGGTAATTATATTATAAATTACCATCAATATCAAACTAATCGTTTTGAGAAGAGGTTGGATTGACTGCTAATTTTTCCAGAAAACAGACTTTTATAATTCGTGATAACTAAATGCTATCGGTGGAGATAGAAAAAGCTTGAGTTCTTATAAGAAAATTCTATTATGGCTTGTTTAATTATGTATAGAAAATTCAAACTAGGGGGAGGGGATCAGCCTACAAATACATTATGTTTTTTACTCGTAGGTCGTGGTTCTTACCCGACATTTATCTGATACCGGTTACATAACAAACATAAATCCAAAACTGGAGAACAATAAATGATAATTTTGGGCGTAACACACCCTGTTGTGTGGAACAACGGAGCATGCATCCTCGTAGATGGCAAACTGATCGCTATGGTTGAAGAGGAAAGATTAAATAGACTCAAGCATGCTGTTGATATACCAGCCGAGCGTGCCATAGAATTTTGTCTCAATAGAGCTGGGATCACATTGGATGATGTAGATTATTTTGCTATAGGTTGGGAGTCTATGAAAGGGCATAAAATAAGAGAGCAGCATATATGGGAATATTGCTGAAGCAGTTGCCTTTTAGCCACGAGGACAACAGAATAAGATTCGTTAGGCATCACATCTCCCATGCATTAAGCTCTTATTATGTGTCAGGGTTTGACTACTCAAACATTTTATCGTTTGATGGTTCAGGCGGTGAAGAATCTGGTATTCTGATGACTGGAGAAAAAGATGATTTCAGGATAGTTAAGACCATACCAAACAGAAGTAGCTGGGGAAATTTTTACAGCCTGATTACGAAAGCGTTAGGTTTCAGATATCATAGTGAAGAAGGAAAGGTTATGGGTCTTGCAGCTTATGGACAGCCTATTGAGAATGAATTTAAGTTTATTGACTGGGACAATGATATTCCAATAATGGACAAAAGGGGCTTTAAGAAATATTTTTCTGATCTGGTGATAAGAAAAAAGGGAGAAGAATTGAGCCAGTATCACAAAGACCTGGCAGCAACTGTACAACACGCACTTGAGAAAGCAGCGTTACAGATGAGTGCTTATCTCTATAATATTACTGGTTCAAAAAACCTGTGCATGGCAGGAGGATGTGCATTAAACTGCTCAATGAATGGAGTGCTTTTAAGGTCAGACCATGTTGATAATATATTTATTCAGCCTGCTGCTCACGATATTGGTACTGCATTAGGGGCGGCCTTAAGTGTCTATAAAGATATTACGGGGCACAGACCTGAGATTTTCCTTGAGCACCCTTATTATGGTCCGGACTATACCAATGAGGAAGTTGAATATGAATTAAAGAGATATAAACTGAGTAATTACAAGCGTTGTAACGATATTGCTAAAGAAACCGCCACTTTGATTGCAGACAATAAATCGGTAGGCTGGTTTCAGGGCAGGATGGAATTTGGCCCGAGAGCGCTTGGAGGCAGAAGTATACTGGGTAATCCTAAGAATAAGGATATGAAGGATATTGTAAACAAGAGTATAAAGGGAAGAGAGTCATGGAGGCCCTTCGCACCATCATTCCTTGCAGAGGATTATGGCGATTACGTAAAACAACCTTACAATTCTCCGTTCATGATAATTGCCTTCCAGGCTGTTGAGGAGAAGGTTTCTGAGATANCGTCAGCTGCGCATGTAGACAACACGGTAAGGGTGCAGACGGTCAGGAAAGAAGTTGCCCCCAGATATTGGGAATTAATCAACGAATTCAAAAAGATAACGGGAGTACCGGCACTTCTCAATACCAGCTTTAACGTGGCAGGTCAGCCTATTGTATGTTCACCCCGAGATGCCATAATGACCTTCTTTGGCTGTGGCCTCGATTATCTTGCGATAGAAGATTATCTGGTATGGAAGTAAATTTTGTATAGTGAAGATGTCTCTACATAAATGAAGATTAAAGTCAGGAGCAATATATGATAATTCTGGGAGTAACACATCCTATTTCGTGGAACAATGGGGCATGCATCCTTGTAGATGGCAAGCTGATTGCCATGGTGGAGGAGGAGCGGTTCAGCAGATTTAAGCATGCGCCCAGGGTGTCTGCTGACATGTCTATAGAATTTTGTCTCAAGAGAGCCGGGGTGACACTGGATGATGTTGGTTATATTGCCATAGGATGGGAATCTGCTAAACGTCAGAAGAAGAAGAAGAGGTATCCCTGGGACTTCCTCCTGAGACAGCTTCCATTCAGACATGAGGAAGAGAAGATGAGGTTTGTAAATCATCATGTTGCTCATGCATTAAGCTCTTATTATGTTTCAGGATATGATCATTCAAATATCGTATCACTTGATGGCTATGGCGGTAGTGAGTCCGGCATCCTGGCAATTGGAGAGGGTGACGAACTCAGGGTAGTTAAGTCAATACCCAACAGAAATAGTTGGGGACACCTGTACGGTGAGATTACAAGGATGTTGGGTTTTAAATCTCATAGCGATGAAGGAAAAGTTATGGGCTTGGCTGCCTATGGACAGCCGATTGAGAATGAATATAATTTTATTGACTGGGATAGGGATATACCGGTGATCGATAAGAAAGGTTTTAAGAAATACCTTTCCGGTCTTACACAAAGGAAAAATGGGGAAGAATTAAACCAGCATCACAAAGACCTGGCTGCTACCGTACAGCATACACTTGAAAGAGCTACACTCCAGATGAGTTCTTATCTCCACAATATAACGGGTTATAAAAATCTGTGTGTATCTGGTGGATGTGCCTTAAACTGTTCAATGAATGGTGTGCTCTTAAGATCAGACCATGTTGACAATATATTTGTCCAACCCGCAGCTCACGATATAGGCACGGCATTAGGGGCCGCCGTAAGTGTTTACAAAGATGTTGTGGGGCACAGGCCTGATATTGTCCTTGAGCATCCATATTATGGGCCAGATTACACCAATGAGGAAGTTGAATTTGAATTAAAGAAGTATAAGCTGAATAATTTCAAGCGTTGTAATGATATTGCTAAAGAGACTGCTACATTGATTGCGGACAATAAAATAGTTGGCTGGTTTCAGGGCAGGATGGAATTCGGCCCCAGGGCGCTTGGAGGTAGAAGCATACTTGGCAATCCGAAGAATAAGGATATGAAGGATATTGTAAACAAAAGCATAAAGGGAAGAGAACCATGGAGACCATTCGCACCATCATTCCTGGCAGAGGATGCTGCTGATTATGTAAAACAGCCTTACAAATCCCCATTCATGATAATTGCATTCCAGGCTGTTGAGGAGAAGGTTTCTGAGATATCGTCAGCTGCGCATGTAGACAACACGGTAAGGGTGCAGACGGTCAGGAAAGAGATTTCCCCCCGGTATTGGGAACTAATCAATGAATTCAAAAAGATAACCGGAGTACCGGCCCTTCTCAACACCAGCTTTAACGTAGCAGGCCAGCCCATTGTCTGTACGCCACGAGATGCAATAATGACCTTTTTCGGTTGCGGCCTCGATTATCTGGCGATTGAAGACTATCTTGTGTGGAAGTGATAGAATTACTTCTAACAACTTATTATGATAAAATACTTCCTGGTACATATCTTAATCATATCATCTGTACTTCTTTCAGCCCCTGTAGTACTGGCCAAAGAAGAGCCGGCCATAACCCTGCGGTCATCTTACATGGATTTATCTCTTACTCAGGTGCAATCAATGCATAATATTTCTATACGCAAGAAGGATGAGTGGGGATTTTATGGGCACAGCACAATCCGCCACAACTATGAGAAGAGGTCTATAAATGGAGACGGTGTGGTAATAGATCATGCCACCGGCCTGATGTGGCACCCGTCAGGTTCGAGTGATTATATGAGGTGGAATAATACAAATAATTGGATCAGGAGTCTGAACTATAAAGAATATGCAGGTTATAATGACTGGCGATTGCCGACTTTAGATGAGGCGGTATCACTGCTTGAGCCTAACAGGATGAATGGTGGCCCATACATAGACCCGGTCTTCAATGGTGAACAGTGGGGGATCTGGACAGGTGACATACATGGTTCGAGAGGGGTATGGAGTGTCTATTTCAGCCTTGGCAATGTGCGTTGGAACGTTAAGAACCGCTATGTCCGCCCTGTTCGTTCATTCAATGATACATATCGGTAGGACTATTGGAAGTACAAGTGTGAGTTTCTCATATTGTAAAAGGAGTAAAGGCGTACCAAACAGTAAAACTCCAACTCCGAAAACTGATTGAACAGTTGCTGTTACAATAATTACTATCAAAGTATATATTGAGATGTCTAGCGGCATAGAAAATATCCTTGCATGTTAGCCTCCGTTCATCATATATTTTTCATTAACAAGTATTATCCCTGCCATAACCAGTCCCATTATGGCGATCTTAATTAATATTTTTAGTAATTTTACAAATCTAGTTCCCATTTTATTTTGATAAAAGCTCTTCATAAACTCTCTCAACTTTCTCAGTCATAGATTCCTGAGAAAATACATCTTGTGCTTTTTTCAGCGACGCGTCGGCCATTCTCTTCCTCAGTTCAATGTCATTTGCTAATTTTACAGTGGCCGCTGCCAGGTTTTCCGGTGTATCGTCAATGACGAATCCGGTAACGTTGTTATCAACTATTGTAGATAACATTCCTCTGTCAGCGGCAATTACAGGTTTTCCCATTGCCATTACCTCTCTGACCGCACGGCATGAGCCATCCGTACCTGGCATCAGGAATATATTAAAATCCATACATGAGACGGTTTCTACATAATCACCTGTTCGGTAACCGGTATGGACAACGATGTCTTCCAGTCCCATAGTCCTGGTGGGTTCTGTCAAAAGCTGCTTTTCCTTAGTCCCTCGGCCTATAACCAGTAACTTTAATCTTGGAACTTCTTTAGACGCGATCTTTATTGCCTGCAGAAGTATATGAAACCTTCGATGGGTCTGTATCCTGGCGATAATACCGACTACTATATCGTCTTCCTTCATTCCAAATTTCTGCCTGTGGGTGAGAGGCCCATCTCCAGGGTTGAAACGGTGACAATCAATAGAAGCATTGATCATAATTGTCTTATCTTCGCTTAGTCCAAAGTTTTTCATATCCGCCACCCTTGCCTCTTCTGAGACTTCAATTAATTTGTCAGTGAGCCTGGTTATACATTTCCTATTCCTCAGGGTTTTTTTCAACGCAACTCCGTCATGATTTGTGCGTACAACAGGTAATCTCATCCCGGTACGTCTGGCGGCCATTCCACCAACTAAATGGTCCTGATTTCGATGAACGTGGACTATATCATATGCCTCTTCTTTCATAAAAACCGAAAGATTCTTGATGTCAGAGATGTACTTGAAAAGACTGAAATGTTTGCTTAAATGAAACCTGGTGACCGGTACAAGGCCACGTTCGTATGTGCTCTTTTCAACTGATTCTGAATCCGGTGGGAAAGGGTAATCATCCATTGCCTTGCCACATGCAAGGGTGACGTCATGTCCACGTTTCTTTAATTCTACACAAAGGTTTAGCGCCGGTTCTGCCGGACCTGTCCATTTCCAATCACTGAATAGGTGGAGTATTTTCATTTATTAATAATATCCGACGATCAACCAGTACTGAAAAGTACTTTCGGACGGGAGCAGAAATCTTTCTGAACACCGAGAATTAAGCCAATAATAAAACTTGCAAGCTATCTTTCGTGTTTATTCGTGTCAATATGTGTTTTGTTTTTTATACGTAATTCCCACAATTTTGCATATTTCATAAAGACGTAAAATGACGTTGTTGTTGCAGCTACTAAACCCGGTACTCCATCCAGAAATCCACGTTTGAAGAAGTATCCTTTGATAAATCTGAAAAGTGGCCTAAAAATGAGTTGAAAGGTGAGAAACCCTACACCTTCTTTGTCCATTTCTACAGCACTCATGTCTGTATAATTGTCGATAGTTTCAAGCTGGTGCGAAAGATTTCTGTATGTATAGTGAAGGCAATCATTCTTCAGGTATTTTGCCTTTCCGTTTAACTCCAGTGTCGCATGTGGTTCCTTTACCCACGTACCCTTATCTTTCTTATAGAGAAGGAGGTCGTATGCAGGATACCATTCTCCATGATTAATCCATTCTCCAAGATAATGCGTTCTGCGCGGGAAGTAAAAACCGTCCCAGCTATTTGAATTATTATTTAAATGTGATTGAATTTCTTCATAAAGTTCGGGAGTAATTATTTCATCTGCATCTGTAAAGAGAATCCATTCATATTTGGCAAGACTGGCAATATAATTAGACTGATCCTGAAACCCCGGCCATTTTCTTTGATAAACTCTGTCTGTATATTTACGGCATATGTCAACCGTTTTATCAGTACTGTAAGAATCAACTACGATGACCTCATCAGCCCACTTAACATTCTCCATACAGTCCCGGATTAAATCTTCATTATTAAAAGTCATTACACATGCTGAAACCCTGGCTTTAGCCATTATGATACTCCCTGGTGTTAATTGCATCTATATATTCTGAAATTTAGTGATTAAACCGGCAACAGTTTCTATCTCTTCTGTTGTCAGTTCCGGATAAATGGGTAAAGATAATATTTCATCGGCATTCCTCTCACTTATTGGAAAATCTCCTGCTTTATGCCCAAGCTTTTTATAAGCTTCCTGCAGATGGATTGGAATGGGATAATGTATTTGTGTGCCAACACCTCGTTCCTGTAGATAATCTTTTAAATCATTTCTTTTGTTTACCCTGATTACAAAAAGGTGATATACGTGTTTTGCCCATTGCCTTTTGCATGGAAGTTGTACATTTGAATTATAGAGTAGTTGTCGGTATTGTGTGGCTATTTCCATTCGTCTGTTTGTCCATTCATCTAAGTACCTTAATTTAACTCGAAGTACAGCGGCCTGAATCTCATCGAGTCGAGAATTAAACCCCTCAATTTTTGACGTGAACTTTTCCACTTCTCCATAATTCCTGAGCATAATCAGTTTTTTATATAATTCTTCATTGTTAGTAACTATTATTCCGCCATCACCATATGCTCCCAGGTTTTTTGTTGGATAAAAACTAAAGCAGCCCATATCTCCAATAGCTCCTGCATAGTTATCATTATATTTTGCACCATGAGCCTGGCATGCGTCTTCAATGATTCTCAAATTATGCGCATCTGCCAATTTTATTACTTGATCCATTTCCGTAGTGTGGCCATAAAGATGTACAGGCAGAATAGCTCTTGTTTTATCTGTAATCTTTTCCTCTACTTTTTTCAAATCCATAGTGTAGGTATCTGGCGTGATATCAACAAATACAGGTTTAGCCCCGGTAAATGATATGGCAGAGATAGTAGGAACTGCCGTATTTGGAACAGTAATTACTTCATCTCCGGCTCCGATATCATAAGATTTTAAAGAAAGATGCAAGGCTTCCGTACCTGAACCCACTCCTACGGCAAATCCGGCACCAATATATTTTGCAAATTCCTCTTCAAACAATCTGACGTTTTCACCCAAGACAAAAATTCCTTTTTCGAAAACACATTTAAAGGCATTATCAAGCTCTGCCTTCAGCTGTTCATATTGTCTTTTAAGGTTGAAGACGGGAATTTTCATGTTACCAATAATGCTCTCTGTATTTCTCATAGTAATCAAATGACGATTGAAGTCCTTCTTCTAACGAAACCTTTGGTTTCCACTCAACAGCACTCTTAATCTTTTCAAAATTTGCAACGTAATCTCCAATTTCTATCTTTTTAAGTTCATCCTTGAATGGTATAAGTTCGTAGTTGCCCTTACCATAAACATCTATCATTGTTTCTACCAAATCTATCAGGTTTTTCGGAATGCCACCAAGGTTAAAGACTTCACCGTTGGTCTTCTCATTACAAGCTACCAGTAACAATGCTTCAATAACATCATCAACATAATTGATGTCTCTGATCTGTTTGCCGTCACCGTATAACTTTATTGTCTGACCCTCTATTAATTGCCTTATAAACCAGTTGATTATTCCCTGCTTGTGGTGTTTCATCTGGTGTCTGGGCCCATAAGTATTCGTTAATCTGAGAGAAACAGCTCTTATACCATAAATATTATTGTACAGAATGTGATATGATTCTCCTGCAATATTATTTATCCCGTTAACATCTGTCGGGTGCATCAGGTGCTTTTCGTCTACGGGCAGGTGGTCTGCTTTTCCATATTGTCCTCTCGTGCCGGCGAAAATAATCTTGACATCTTTGTTGTTTTTGCGGCAAGACTCCAGGATTGATAACTGGCTCATACAATTAATTTCCAAATCAGTAAACGGGTCATTCATGCTGTCAATGTGGCTTAATGTCCCTGCAAGATTGAAGATGATATCCTTGTCCTTTACAAGATAGTCCATACTATGCTTATCTCTGACATCGGCGATGTTTACCTTTACCCTGCCCTCAATACCATTAATATTAAAATTATTTCCTCCATATTCCGGTATCAGGGAGTCGATGAGATATATATCTGCTTCTAACTTCACAAGCTGGTGTGCCAGTGAGCTTCCAATGAAACCCAAGCCCCCGGTTATCAATATTTTTTTGTTTTTGAAATAATTTTCCATAATACACTAAGAACTGAGATCACTCCTCATAGCATAACTAACAAGCATTCATAAGGTGGATTAATAGATTACAGAACTAAACCAAAAACCGACCTCAGGTTAGCTCTTGGGGTACATAACCCCTAATATTAAATATTGTCAAGTAAAATTCCAATTCTTGAGTAGACAATAACTTTACTTAATATAAGTATTTCAAATATATAACTTGAATTATTTAATAATCTGAATCATAATAATAAACGGCAAAATTTTCAATCAATTTACTTAAAGATAGATGACGCTAAGCTCAGACACGATAAAGGAAGTTTCAGTTAAGAAAAGAATTTCTGTTGGTGATTTTCAGATCAGCACAGAAGAAAGAGCTGCCATTAATGAAGTGTTGGATGCTGGGAGGATTTCAGAATGGAAGAAAGTTAGTGAGTTTGAAAGACTATTTGCTGATTACATTAATACGAAACATTGCGTAGCTGTTCACTCCGGCACATCTGCCTTGATAGTAGGGCTGTCAGCATTAATATATGACTCTCGATTTCCAAAAATTAAAAAAGGTAGTAAGGTAATAACAACACCATTGACTTATGTTGCAACAATAAATGCTATTGTATTAACAGGCCTGGAGCCGGTTTTTATAGATGTTGATCCCTATAGTTTTTCAATATTACCTCAAAAGATAGAAGAACATCTGAGAAGCGTAAATGATCCAGAAAATTATTCTATTATATTACCAGTACATCTTATGGGTTATTCCTGTGATATGGATGAAATAAATAGAATTGCCAGGAAATATGATTTGGTTGTCCTTGAAGATTCTGCTCAGGCTCATGGTTCGCTATATAAAAGGCAGAGAACTGGGTCATTATCCTTACTTTCTATTTTTTCCTTTTATATTGCACATAATATACAGGCAGGAGAGATGGGGGCAGTAATGACAGATGATGAAAAGCTGATAAACCTGATGAGAAAATTGAAGGCTAATGGGAGAGTATGTGACTGTTCTGTTTGCACGAGACCAAATGGTTATTGCCCTTACTTTCCCCAGGATGATGATTTTGATCCGCGTTTCGTTCATGATGTTATAGGTTATAATTTTAAAGTAATGGAGTTTGAGGCTGCACTGGGAGTAAGCCAATTAAAAAAAGCAGATCTTATATTCGTTAAAAGACAAAATAATGTACGTTATCTTAATGAACATTTAGATAAATATTCAGATGATTTGCAATTACCGGCATTCTCAGAAAACATAAGCTATCTGGCTTATCCAATTGTAATAAAGGAACATAGCAAATATTCCAGAAAGTATTTACGTGAAGAACTGGAGAGAAATGGTATTGAAAGCAGACCTCTCTTTGGATGTGTCCCCACTCAACAACCGGCATATAATTATCTTAAGGGTGAATATGAGGGTAAAATGCCAAATGCAGAATATGCCGGTAAGAATGCCTTTTACATTGGTTGTCATCAGTATCTTCACAAAGATGACATCGAGTATGTAGTTTGCATATTCGACAAGATATTATCTTAACAAATACATACCTAACATCTTCTTTTACCGTTGAATCAATAGAAGATTTAATTTATCCTAATTATCGTTTTACCATTTAATACTGTGTTAAAATCCAGCTTATCTATAATCTTACCTACCTACAGTGAAAGGGATAAGATTAAAATCCTCATTCCAGAAATTGAGAAAACACTCGAGTAAAAAATTTAAGAAATTGTAATTATCATGTTAGATAGAAATACCATATATGCAATTACTATTATAGTCTCAGGCTTCCTGACGAGGCTGATAAACATAACAAAGCCAATACTTGAGGTTGCCATGTGGAGACAATGTGATACCGCGTCTATTGCCCGCAACTTTTATTACAACGGAATGAATATCTTCTATCCTCAGGTAATGCAAGGTGGTGCCACCGATGGGTATATAGGAGGGACGGAGTTTCAGATATATCCGTTTACTGTTGCAATATTATACCAGATATTTGGTGTACATGAGTACCTGGGTAGATTAGTTTCTATATTCGCTTTCTGTGGAGGGGCATTCTTTTTGTACAAGTTGTCAAGGAAATATGTAGGCGAAACAACAAGCCTGATCGGTTTGCTCTTTTATACATTCAATCCTTATATCTTCTTTTATTCAAGGTCTTTTCAGCCGGATTCCAGTATGTTGTTCTTTTCGATCGCCATGCTTTATTTTTTCTCAGAGTGGATAGACAAAGAAGGGTGGAGAAGGTTTGCATTAATGACATTATGTGCAACTCTCGCATTTCTTATAAAAATCCCAACAATTTGCTTAGGACTACCGCTGCTATATCTTTGTTTAATAAAATACAAACATAGTTTTGTAATGCAATGGCGATTATGGCTTTTTGCTTGCCTAAGTATTATACCGACTTTTCTGTGGTATAGACACTCACACTATCTGGTAAGCATAAACAATCTCACATGGAGTGGACTTAAACTAAGCAGCTATACAATTTATTTAGATTTCTCTTTTTATTGGCGGGTTTTTTTCACTGAAATATTTGAGAGAGACCTCATATATGTTGGGGGTATATTTCTGGTATTAGGGATAATATTTACATTTAAGAAGAAGGAGTTTGGTTACATTCGGTATTGGTTACTTGCCATAATTATATTCTTCTTTTTAGGGGCAGAGAAAAGATAAATGGCAACAGTAAGCGTAATAATACATACTTTCAATAACGAAAAGTTTATTGGAGAGACTATAGAGTCTGTCCTTAAGCAAACATATGACGACTATGAAATCATAGTCATTGACGACGGTTCCGTGGATGGTACACGTGATGCGCTTCAACCATATATGCAAAGAATAAGATATCATTACAAGGAGAATGGTGGGATTGCAAGTGCCAAGAATGCAGGCATAAGTTTGTCTGAAGCTGAGTTTATTGCGTTTCTTGACCATGATGATTTGTGGGATCCCGATAAACTCAAGCTACAGATGGAACATTTCAACAGTAATCCACAGATAGGATTAGTTTATGCTAAATATACCAGTTTCAGGAATGATAAAGAGCTGAGAACAAAACCTGATAAAGGATACAGCGGTTGGATATTTAAAGAACTTCTTTCCAAAAGCTTTATCCAGACTTCAACCGTGATGGTAAAAAGAGAATGTCTCAATGAAGTAGGACCGTATGATGAATCATTTTCTCTTGGAGACGAATATGATATGTTCTTACGTATAGCTCGAAAATTCCAATGTGGTTTTATTGATAAAGGGCTTACTCGGTACAGGGTCCATGATAGAAATGCATCAAAAGACGATCTTCTTTTTGATAAGGAGAATCTAAGAGTTTTCAAAAAAGTTTACAATGGATATACAGACCTTGATGAAAAAGAGAAAAAGATATTAAGGAAAAGAATTGCCATGTACAGTATCAGAGTTGCCAAAGGCCTTTACAACCAGGGTCAACTGGAAGAATCAAAGGAATATCAAGAAGAAGCACGTGAGTATCTACCGTTCTACAAGAGAATTACCAGCAATCTGACCTTCAAGACCTGACTGCATCGCTAATTCTTCAAATAAGTAACATATGAAAATAGCCTTAAACATATATAAATATTTGCCGGTAAAAGGAGGAGGGGAAGGTTATCTCTCCAATTTTGCAGATCAGCTGGCAGAGAGAGGGCACGAGGTACACATATTTGCCAGTGAGTGGGAGAACAACAATAGCCGACTGCACTACCATTCTATTCCGGTTATAAGATATCCTAAATTCCTTAAAGACGTCTCATTTGCCATAAACAGTTGGCGAAAGATGTCAGGCAGCGGTTTTGATATAGTACATGTTGTCGGCAGGGCACTTGGGATGAATGTATTTAATCCACACTGCGGAGTGGAAAAGGCATGGCTGAAACAGGATATCCTGTCAGTAAGTTGTCCTTTTTACAGATTTCTGAAACAGATAACGAGATTTTTCAGCCTCAGACAGAATTTTATTTTGTGGTTGGACAGAAAACAGTATACGGATAAAGGTGTATCCAGGATTATTGCCATATCTGACATGATAAAGAATGATATTATTGAGCGCTACAATATAGACCATCAAAAGATAAGAGTAGTCTATAATGGTGTAGACCTTCAGAAATTCACTCCTGACAACAGAAACAAATACAGAAAAGCTGTGAGAGAAAAACTCTCTTTAGGTGAAGAGTTTGTAATCTTATACATAAGTAATAACTTCAGGCTAAAGGGCCTTCTCACACTGATAAAGGCACTGGGAGAACTTAAGAAATTACGTAATGATTTTAAAGCCTTAATAATAGGAAGAGGCAGAGATTCTTCATACCATAAAATAGCGAAAAAACTTAATTGCCTGGAGAATCTGATATTTTTAGGACATGTAAATGAGATTGAGAAATATTATGCAGCATCGGACATTTATGTGCATCCAACATTTTACGATTCGTGCTCTTTGGTGGTTACTGAATCTCTGGCTAGTGGACTGCCGGTGATTACTACAAGGTACGATGGTGCAAGCGGCGTAATAGATAATGGCATAGAGGGCTTTGTGATGGGGAACCCAATGGATTACGAAGCTTTAGCGGAGAAGATAAGCCTTTTTTTTGATGATGAATTCAGGGAAAAGGTGTCCATTGCCGCACGTGTAAAAGCCGAAAAATATCCTGCTGAGAAAAACTGTGAAGAGATTCTAGAAATATATAACGAAGTTGTGGCAGAATCTAATGAAGATATTATTCTTAGTTCAAGGTCTTGATGTGGCGGCGAGCAGATACAGGGTACTTCAATATCTTCCGTATCTAAAGGAGCATGGAGTGGAGGCAACTGTCCTGCCTTTTCAGAAAGGGTTCCTTAAGAAACTAAAGCTGTTCAAGAGTGCAAACGAATATGATATCCTGTTTATACAGCGAAAGAGATTTCCCGTTCTCTGGCTTAAATATATAAGAAAGAATGCAAGAAGAATCGTTTATGATTTTGATGACTCCATAATGTACCGTAATTCAAAAGCCTCTAACCCGGAATCAAATACCCGGATTAAAATGTTTAAAAATATGGTTAATGCCTCTGACTATGTCATAGCAGGAAATGAATATTTACAAAAAAATACTACACCCTTAACACATAATGTTACAATCATACCATCTCCCATAGACATGTCCTTTTATCCTCCAAAGAAATATTCAGAGAATAACGATAATATAACTCTGGGTTGGATTGGCGCTACCGGTAGTATTCATTATTTAGAAAAAATGAAGCCTGTGTTTGAGGTTCTCGGTGAAAAATACAAAGACTTAAGACTGAAGATTATATGTGATACATTTTTTGATTGTGAAAATATTACTGTAGAAAAGAAACTCTGGAATGAGAAAGAGGAAGTTGCGGACATTCAAAGCCTTGACATCGGCCTGATGCCGCTCATGGACGATCCATGGTCGCATGGGAAGTGTGGACTGAAGATACTGCAGTGCCTTGCAACGGGAGTTCCGGTAGTTTGCAGCCCGGCAGGAATCAACAGGGAAATAGTCGAAGATGGTGTACACGGCTTCTGGGCAAACACACAGGAAGAGTGGATAGAAAAACTGGAAATCCTGATAAATGACCATGACCTTCGGAAGAGAATGGGAATGGAAGGACGAAAGAGGGTTATTGAGCATTACTCACTTGAGGCAAACGCACCCAGAATACTAAAGATATTTCATCAATTATCATCCCACTAGATAACCACCCTTTGTCTCAAAAGCTTTACAATTATTATGCCTTTTTATAGATTAAACTCTTTAGCAATCCTATCAAGAGGAGTAGTAGGCTGATCCTTAGCATCTTCTTTCTCTTTTCTAAGTTCTTTTAGATCTTCAAAATCTTCTAATGCCTCCTGAATTTGCTAAAATTCATTGTAGGGCGATACAACAAATTCTTTTTTACCTTCTTTTTCTATAATTTGTGGATGAATGGTCATGACTACCTCCTATTATATGCTTCTTTTCGATGACGAATACGATAAACAATTATTTTTTCTTTCTCTATCTCGAAAAGAATACGCCAATCTCCTACTCGCATTCTATACTCTGGAGCATAATTAGATTTTGTTATTTGGTGCTTGCTCTACCCACTTCTTGCTTCTAACGTCTTAGAGGCTTCAATTATCAATCATCAATCTACAATCGAAAATCAATATACCTCACACCAACCCCTTATGAGTAAGCCATCTTTCTGCTTCGAGTGCAGCCATACAGCCTGTACCAGCGGCAGTGATCGCCTGCTTGTAGTATGGATCCATAACATCGCCGGCAGCAAAGACACCCTCTACACTTGTCGCCGTTCTCCATGACTGACGAGTACCTATAAAACCCTTCTCGTCTAATTCTAAACTATCACCGAGAAAAGAAGTATTCGGGGTATGACCAATTGCCATAAACAACCCTCCACAATCCAGGTCTGATTCCTCTTTGCTAATAGTACTTTGTAAACGCACACCGGATATCATCTTGTCTCCCAGGACATCTACAAGAATGGAATTCCATTTGAACTCTAACTTTGGATTAGCTATAGCACGCTCCTGCATTATAGGACTTGCCCTTAGTTTATCACGACGATGTACCAGAATCACTTTGCTTGCAAACTTTGTAAGATATAAGCCTTCTTCAATTGCCGAATCACCACCTCCGACAACAACTAGAACCTTGTCCCTGTAAGCTGGAAGCGCACCATCACATATTGCACATGCACTCACTCCTCCTCCGGAGTGTGCAAGTCTTTGTTCGTTTGGCAAATTCAGCCAATTTGCCCTTGCACCTGTAGCAATAATAACGCTTAACGTCTCTACATCATTATTTTCAGAAGTTTTTAATTGAAATGGATGCGAACTGAAATCAACAGACGTAATATCTTCTGTGAATATTTGAGTATCAAACCTCTTTGATTGCTGCTTAAACAGATCCATCATCTCTGCCCCTTGTATACCCGAAGGAAATCCAGGATAATTCTCTACCTCGGTAGTATACATAAGCTGGCCGCCCGGCACCATAATGTTTGAAGGTTCTCCCTCATAAACAATTGGATTCAAGTTGGCTCTCGCTGCGTAAATGGCTGCAGTCCATCCGGCCGGGCCGGAACCAATGATTATTATCTTTTCTGCCATATCTTTCTCCATTTAACTTTGAATGTCCGCCAAACCGATAGGTGAACTCCCCCTACATGTTAAAGAAAGATTTTATCATGCATGCCCTTAAAATGCAAATGCGTATCAGAATAAAGGTTGAATCCACTAACAATATTTTAATAGGCTTTTAAGTAATTGATTTATAAGTGGTATCTCAGTAAGGGTTTTGATATATTTATGATTCAAAAACTGTAGAGATATACCAACTGTTACCTATTTCTCTAGATCTGTACTTTCAGGATAACATACTCTTTTACAAAGCATGATATTCCTTATTCTTTCCTGAAAACATAAATATGACTGAAAACCGTTTACGTTTAAGAAACAATTCAAATATCGCCATAATCGGTGGTGGCCCGGCAGGTAGTTTCTTTGCGAATGATGCAATTAAAAATGCAAAGAAACTTGGAATAAACATCCAGATAACAATCTTTAACGGTAAGGATTTCAGTCAGAGGGGTCCCAGTGGATGTAATATGAGTGCTGCCGTAATTGCAAGTACATTACATGCAAAACTCATAAAAGACGGTATTATATTACCGAAACGCATTATACGCCAGGAGATAAAGGGATATTATTTCCATACTGAGGAATACGGTATCGAGTTGTACAAGCCAGAACAGAGTGATAAAAGTAGTATCCTGGCAGTATACCGTGGCAATGGCCCACTTTACAGCACCCACACGGAGAGTCACAGCTTTGATGACTATCTATTAAGGCACGTCATCGATCAAGGTGTAAGCTTAATCTCAGAACCGGTACTGGATCTAAATCTATCTTCCAACCTTGATACCCCCGCAACCATAATCTACGGAAAAAGTGGTCAGCAAAATAAAATGGAAGCTGATCTTGTGGTAGGCGCATTTGGTATTAATTCAAGAATGATAAATAAAATTGAAGGATTAAATTTTGGTTACATACCTCCAAAAACTATTAGGACGTGTCAAATGGAGATACCATTAGATGCCACTTTTATAAAGAACTCTTTCAAGGATAACATACAGGTATTCGCGCTTGGAATTAAGCCCTTCAGATTTGCATCGATGGTTCCAAAAGACAATTATGTTACTGTAAGCCTGGTGGGTTCAAGAGATTTGACAAGCAATGATCTTGTTGATTTCATAAATCACCCGGTTGTCCGTAAGAACTTACCTCATGACTGGAAATTGCCTGAAAAATTCTGTAAGTGTTTACCAAAAATTGCACTTTCACATGCAAAGAAGCCGTTCGCTGACAGGTTTGTTATTGTAGGTGATGCAAGTATAACAAGGATATTCAAGAACGGACTTGAATCAGCATATATAACTTCACAGCTTGCCGCACGGGCAGCTTTTGAAAATGGTATCTCAAATGAAGATTTTGACAAGCATTACTATAAACCTGCCCATAAACTACTTGCTATGGATAATAAACTTGGAACAATAATTCTGGCTATCAGCGATTTTGTCACAAAACAGAACTGGCTGGTAAAGGCACGTCTATCATACGTAAAAAGCAGAAAAGGCTCCTGGATAGCAAATCACCTTAACAAACTTCTGTGGAACATGGCCACTGGAGACGCCCCTTATAAAATAATATTAATGCAGGCACTTAATCCGGTTTTTCAAGTTATATTAATTCCAGTAACAATTAAGGCACTTATCAAAGATATCCTAGGATTAATTGCTCGCCGCTTCGGATTGAAGAAATAAAGATGAAAAGTAATCCGGAAAGAGGCAATTAGTTGTTATCCATAATCAGTTACCGGCCAGGCCGGCTGCGCTGTTTGGACAGATCAACCTTAATTCTTCATATCAATCAAACAGCTTAACAAATTATTCATACAGGTATAGAGCAGAATATCAAATGGACAGTGTTGAAGAAGAAAGAAAAAGACTTAGTCAAGAGCTAAAGAAAGAAGTTGAAGAACGCGAGCGTGTAGAGAAAGCATTTGAAGTATACGTTCACCAACAAAGAACTGTTGCCTTCCTTGGGCAGAGAGCACTGGAGAACCGTTATCTGTCTGACCTGATGAACGAGGTGGTAAGAAAAGTTGCAGAGACACTGGACAATGAATACTGCAAGGTACTTGAACTACTGCCTGATGGTAAAGAAATGCTGTTGCGAGCCGGTGTGGGCTGGAAGGAAGGCCTTGTGGGAAACGCCACAGTCCATGCAGGATCAGATTCACAGGCCGGTTACACCTTAAATACTAATAAACCTGTAATCGTGGAAGATTTGAAGACTGAGACGCGATTTTCAGGCTCTTCGCTTTTAAACAAACATAACGTAGTCAGCGGCATGAGTATTGCCATTCATGGCCCCGATGGCCCCTGGGGAGTATTGGGTACACATACATCCAAGCATGTAAAATATACTAAGGATGATATCAATTTCCTCCACTCCGTGGCACATATCCTTTCCAATGCGATAGTCCGTAAGAGATCAGAAGAACAATTAGTTGAAACGGCAATGGAAGTAGAGAATGCACATAAGGAATTAAAGGACTTTATTTACACGGTATCGCATGATTTAAAGGAGCCGCTGTTTTCAATAGACGGTTATTTCACCAGGTTATATGAGAGCAACAAGGACACATACGATGAAAAGGACAAGCGTTACTCAAACAGAATAAAATTAAACATAAAGCTGATGTCTGACAGGATTTATGAGATCCTGGAAGTTGCAAAGATAGGGTTAGTTACTTACAACTTTACTGATAATGCCAGTGAAGATATTGTTAAGGATGTAATAAAGACGCTGGAAGGCAAAATTGAGTCAAACAATATTAATGTCTTAATCAAACGCAACCTGCCAAATGTCTCGTGTGACGGAAAAAGAATGAGAGATGTGTTCTTTAATTTAGTTACTAACGCAATTAAATTTATGGGCGACGACAAAGAAAAGCAGATCACGATCGGGTGTGACAAAAATGGAGATTATTATAAATTTTTCGTAGAGGATACTGGTATTGGTATACGAAAGGAATACCAGAATAATATTTTCAAGATATTCTGCAGGCTTAAGGATATAGAAGTAGAGGGTACTGGCGTAGGGTTGGTAATAGTTAAGAAGATTATCGAGGTTCACAGAGGGAAAATATGGATAGAAAGTCCAGTCGCCAGAGGAAAAGGTTCACGGTTTTGCTTTACCATGCCTATATCCAGGTAGTACCCTTGTCAAAAACATGATGATCCCAATTATGGAGGACACCAGTGGTATTATTGAATTGGACTGCCAGATAAAACCGCTTGATTTGTGAATACCACTTTGTCATTACAGATACCAATTGATTTTTTCTTAGTTAGCCTGCTAATTATTTTAGTTAGCAAACGGATTAATATCACTTTTTTCAATATACTTTATGCTATCACTCTTTTCATCATCCTTTTCGAATTCGTCATAATCAACTGAGCCTACCCTGTAATAACCACCGTTATGATCCTGGGCTCCCTCATCACGTTCCTCTGCCTCTTTACATTTGAGACAAAGCCTGACGAAAGGAATAGCCACCAGACGCTGTTTGTTTATCTTCTTGCCACAACATTCGCATACACCGTACTTCCCCTTCTTTATCTGGCTTAAGGCATTGTCAATTTCCTCTATTTCTCTTGCCTCACCTTGTGCAATAGACATTACTATTTCATCATCTACAAGGTTAGACGCAATGTCTGCCGTATCTGTAAGCCTGTACCCACCAGAGTCCTTAAACTCTCTTAATCTCAGTTTAACTTCCTTCAAAAGATGGTGTCTTCTATCCTTAAGTTGGTTCCTTAATTGATTTATGAATTTTCTATCCATTTTGATATATCCTTTTAAATTAAATCTACATTTCCACTCTTGTGTAAGCAACAAGATATCAATGCCTATTGAATTACCTTGGTTACATATGAATCTGTTTATAAAAGGCGCAATCTTTATACCAAATTCTACCATAATAACCCAAATACAACACAAAAAGTTTCCTGAAATCCAACAAAAAATCCCATGCCATACAAGTCCTTGTACTACTATAATTTAAGTCTTTGCCAAATCATTTTATACTTCAAATTTAACGCCGACTCAATATAATCTAAATAATCTAATACATTTTTTTCGTTTTTATTTAAGCAAAACAAAGGTGAAAACGAAAATATTTTGAGAAATGTTTTCGCTCAAGTGGTAAATAAATAACAAACAAATTCCAATGAAGAAATCCAAAATATCAAGCAAACTGATTCTGGTCATTTGGGCATTGTATTTTGTGGTTTATTTGTAATTTGCTATTTGAGATTTGTAGTTTTTGTCCTTTGCGCTCCTTGCGTTAAGATTTGTTATTTTTAGTGTTAATCCGTGAAATTTGTGTCTAAATCCCTCAATTCTTAAATTCCTAAATTATTTAAAGCAATTTCTGTTTCAAATAAAGCTCATATATTCGATAGAACGTCTCCATAGATACGATATCGATCCATTCATCTGTAGAATGTAATTCGTCAACAATAGGCCTGGAAACAATTACGGGGATGTTAAGGCGCCCAACAAAGCGGGCATCACTTCCACCATCTTCCTTTTCCTGACTGGTAGGTTTTCCGGTTACTTCTTCAGTGACTGAAATGTAGAGTGGGTCAGGTGAGAGGAGTGTCGGTTCTGCACTGATTAGTGTATGCGTATTGATTTCTTCACCTAACAAACTGCGAACATGGTTTAACATTTCCTTTACGGTGTATGGTGCTGGGAATCGTATGTCAAGAGTAGCTTCAGCTTCCGATGGTACACGGTTAACGGTTTGATTTGCTGTCTTAACGATTGTCAGAGCGCAGGTAGGATGCCAATGGTATTCATCCGTCTTTAAAGAATCAAAGTTTTCCCGTAGGCGGACAGTTGCGTCTATAAGACGCTCCAGTGGATTGTTTCCCAGCCATGGACGTGCAGCATGTGAAGAGTGTCCATTACACTGGATATTTAGATGAAGTATCCCTTTTTCTTCCACAGTTATCTCATTTAAAGAGCCTCCGTCAGGAATCATAGCAACATCGCACCTGATCCCCACTTCATCAAATAGAAAACGCATACCTGAGTTACCGCCACGTTCTTCGTCAGATGTGATAGCCAGTCCAAGTGGGAGGTCATCATATTGCATATGTAAATTCCTGAAGATCTCCAGAAGAATTGCCAGAGGGCCTTTCATATCTGCTGACCCCGGACCAACTATTCTGCCATCAGCTATTTGTGAACGGTAGCTATGGGCATCCGGATGTGTAATGACATCAATATGGCCGCAAAGGAGGATTTTAGGGTGCTTTACATCTTTAGGAAGGGCAACTAATGATGGAATATCACTATGGTAATATTTGTTTACTACTATGTTATCAAGTGACTCCACGTGGTTGGTAATAAACTCAAGACCCCGTTCGATATCGTCCGGACGGGACGCATCGCTGGGTATCAGTATTAAGTCCCTTGTCAGTGCTACGAGCCTTTTCTGTAAATCTGTCGAAGATTGCGTCATTTTTTCACCTGATATTTAATCTCTGTCATAATGCCATTTTAATGGAAGTATTGATTCGATTTGTTCCAGCATGTTCAGGCAATCATCCATTACTTTCCCAAGACATAGAAACTGTCCTTTTTGTACACTGCCATCCTCGTTGAGGTTGAAGTTTATGGGTATAACACCTTCCTGCATGTCAGGATGGTAAAGGTAGCCTGCCTGGTCGAGCATCTTCAGCAGGCTTGTATCCCTCAGTGGCTTGGCAAACCGTACGTTTCTCATTAACCAGGCATCATGTGGAAGGAAATGCCTCGCAATAACAGATGGATAGGTAGCGCCGGTAATTCGTGCATTTATTTCACACACTCTGACTTCTGTATTACCATGATGTTCAACAATAAGAAAGTCAACACTTGCCGTACCTCTGTATCCCTGATCATGAAGCCATGAGCCGGAAGTAGAAGCTTGGCGAAACAATTCTTCGTATACCGGATCTTCCTTGCAGAAATAAGATGGAGGGGAGAGGTTGCCCTCATGGACGCTGTCCTCATTTAGAATTTGTTCAGTAATATCATAGAGAGATACTGTATTGTCATCTAGAAACATTTGAATACTGGGTGATCCTACATGGCGTACATTTGTTACTGTTTCATCAAGCCATCCCTGTACCATACAGGGACCTTCAAAGAAAAAGTGTTCTGGGATTGAGTTTACATTGGTGGCGGTCGTAGGAAAACTGGTCATGCCTATACCAGAAGCTCCGATTTGGGCTTTCACCACTGCCTTTTTGTATCCCTGGCTGTGTAGCGTAGAAAAACAAGCGTGAACTTCGTCAGGTGATGCTGCCGGTATAGTATCGAATACAGGAAATCCCTGCTCAGAAAGATGATTATGAAGCAGGAATTTATTGTTACCTCTCCTACTACCTTTCAGACTGCTTATGGTTGGTTTATTCAGGGCCTTTGCTATATTCATGAGTACGTTATCACTGACAAACCCATCTATCCAGGCGGCATCATGTTGGTGGATTGTGGTTACTGTTGGATTAATTTCGTCATGGAGTAATTTGTTCACCTGAGCAATAAGACTATCGTAAACCTTATGCGATAAAATTACAATGTTTGGCAGGCTCAAGCCAAGGTCGTCCTGGAAATAACGTATCAGGGTTTGATCAGGAGGCTTTTCCAGTACAAGCAGATTATTGTCTCCCTTGAATATGAGATTAATAATCGGGATGAGCCTTCCTCCATAGGTTTCCACGCCCATTACATGTTGCCTGAGTCTTTCCAGCTCATCATGGTTATCATAAAAAATAGATAGCATGTTAGCGAAATAGATAACGTCTCTATCCCAGAATGTTGGCAGCTGTCCAGGCCTGGTCATAACTTCAGCAGTCATAGTCTTTTTGTAATTTAGTTAGAAATAATATATCTGATTATTTTGTTTGATAACGTACAAATTAACTATTTCATTATAAATTATAAGGATAGGGGGAATCAATGAGAAAGTCAGGAACAAGCCTGGCTTCGCTCCGCTTCAATGAGAAAGGAATAATGGTTTAGTGGCAGAATTTTCTAGCGGGGAGATTAATGGTATTATTCAAAACAGTTTGAAAATAACTTGATATTGTTGTATGATGGGTTTTAACAGCAACAGATTAGCGTCGGCAAATTAATGTTAATTTTATGTCTCAATAATTGTTATTTAATATAAATATGAATACATCTTGCGAGAAATTACCTCTGGTCGATCTTAACGCGCAAAAGGCTGAAAGTCACAGAAGTAGGGCAGGAAAAGTTCTCACAGAGGAGTCTATTGAACAGGACCAGAAAGACGCTGAAGGGATAATGAGTTTAACCGGCCTGGACCAGCATGTGAGTTTAGATAATAAGATCGAAGCCAGAGAAAAGTACATGATTGAAACAAGGCCCAATGAATCAAAATCTCCTACTTCCAAAACAACAGGTATGGGCATGAAGGTGAATATGCGCAAACCGCACTATACATTTCTTTTTGCGTTTGATAACAAAATGGTCTTTCAAGCTGCCTGCTGTTTACCTTTAAAGGTTATTGCTGCCAGTCTGGATGGTGATATTGTATTCGGGAAGGCCTTGTACGACAGTCACTCAGGAAACGAAGGTGGGAAATTAGTCTATGAGTTTCAGGGAGAAGGTTCTGAATTAATTATAGATGTAAGACGTGGTGAAAGTACAAAGGCGCAACGTCTGACTTTTAAGATTTAAAAAACAAATCTTAACGCAGAGGCGCAGAGAAAAACTAATATATATGGTCAAAAGCAAAAGAAGAAGAATACTAATTCACCGCTGAGGAAATCAGGAAACTCAGGAAAAAAGCTAAAAGACCACTCTTTGGGTTTTATTACTAACTTCCTGCCGTTCATGCCTTCCTAAGATGTATTTCTTTTAATCTGTGTTAATCCGCGTCCCATTATCTTTTACAAAGTATAAAAGCACAATTCCAGTAATAAAGAAGCCAACCAGTGACAATATAGCAAGACGGGATGTCCCTGTAATCTGGCGAATAATGCCAAATACAAACGGTCCCCATATAGCCGAGAATTTTTCAAAAACAGAATAAAAGCCAAAAAACTCAGCCGATTCCTTCACGGGAACCATTGAACCATATAAAGACCTACTTATGGCTTGGGAACCGCCAAGAACCAATCCTACTGCTATCCCCAAAATCCAGAAATCAAGTGCACTGGTCATAAGATATGCATAGCACAATATGCCCAACCAGAGAAACAGAACAAAAATCAAAATTTTTTTAGATCCGAAGGTTTTGGCAATACGGCTAAATAACAGTGCGCCACCTATCCCTATAAATTGTACCAGTAAAAGTGTACCCATGAGGGTATGATTTTTAAGCCCCAGTTCATCCTTTCCGTAAATGGCGGCCATTCTGATAACGGTTTGTATGCCGTCATTATAGAACATAAAGGCTAAGAGGAAGATAGTAAGGTTCCGGTATTTCTTAACATTTAAAATGGTGTGCCATATTCGTGATATGCCTGATCTTATATATGTCCATGAATTGTTCTTACCTGGATATTGCTGAGGGGAGGTTTCGTTGTTCCCGGGTTCATGCAGCCAGACAAGTGTGATTATCGAAAAGCCTGCCCACCAGGCTCCTGAGAACAACAAGCTTATTCTTACTGCCATTGTTTTCTCAATGCCGAACTTATTGTGTATAAGAATTAAGATTATGCAGATTAGGAACTGCAGGCCTCCCCCAAGGTATCCATAGGCATAGCCTCTGCCTGAAACTTGATCTATCTCATTCCTTGAAGCAATGTGAGGTAGAAAAGAGTCGTAAAAGATATTTGCACTGATAAAGCAGGTATTTGCAATAAAGAAGAAAACCATCGTCATCCACACATCACCGCTACGGCTGAAAAACAGAAGTGTGGTAAATAAACTTCCCCCAAAGCAAAAGGCCATCAAAAACCTCTTTCTTGATTCTGTAATATCGGCGATTGCACCAAGGATAGGGGCCGTCAAGAACACAAAGAGAGCTGTAGTTCCGGAGAGAAATCCCCATAGTGTGGTCGCATTGGTTGGTATTTCGATACCACCGAATCTGAATGTCCACCCGCTCTGAGGGACAACAACTGTTGCAAAGTATATGGGCAGGAGGGCGGCTATAATGGTTGTTGCAAATGCAGAATTAGCCCAATCGTACATACACCATGCAAAGATACTTTTGTCTTTCTGGTTCTTCATGGAAGCCATTACTCAAAAAGGGTTTTTATAGCAATAATATAAGAACACATAATTTCTTTACAATCTTGTTAGAAAATAGTAGATTTCACTAAGTATTATCTGTAAATGCTAGTCAGAATTATAATCAATTTTACACACTTAACATCTGAAAAATTAAGAGTTGCGGGCATGAATAAAAAGAAGTATGAGAGCAAAAACGTTGTTTCAAGCTATATCAAAATGACATTACAGAATCCCGAAGTGATGATTCTTGTAAAACACAGGGGGAGCATAGTAAACAAACACATACTCGACATCGGATGCGGCAGTGGCAGGACAACAGCGATTTTAAAGAATTTGAGCAATGGCTATATCGGCATTGATTACTCAATGACAATGATCGAATCGTGCAGAGAAAGATTTAAAGACGTCAGTTTTGCCTGTGGAGATGTAAGGAAAATGAGCGAGTTTCGCGATGATGAATTTGATTTCATAATGTTCTCATTTAACGGCCTTGATTCAATCAATCACAAGGACAGACTGCAGGGGTTAAGTGAGATACACAGAGTACTCAAACAGGACGGGCTGTTTGTCTTTTCTTCACATAATAGGAATCACAGATATGCCATCTCACGTCCGAAAATTAAATTTTCAACGATGCCGTGTAAGCAAGTCGGGAATTTTATAAAATTTTTCAAGTCCACGCGTAACCGCTTAAGGAATAAGAACCATCAGGTGTTTAATGAGCAATATGCAATCATAAACGATGTAGCACATAATTATGCCATGCTAACGTATTATGTTGATAAAGTGAATCAGACAAAACAACTTGAAGATATGGGCTTTGAGACTATCGAAATGTATGACACTTCCGGCAATATGATGAACATTGATAGTGATGATAAGGGCAGTGCATGGATATATTACGTAGCGAGAAAGAAATGACTGTTAACAAATTAATAGACAATATTATAGAGATCATTAAGTTTTGTATCCAGAAAACCCTTATTCCCACCGGATGGATATACTAGAGCTTTCTTACTGATACAGATTACAAGAATCTGACTTCTGCTGATGGCCTTCTTAACCTGAGCCTCCCATTTTTTTGGGTTGATGTCGACCCTGTCAAAAGTCACATTCAACTCTCTTTCCTTCATACCCTCGTACAACCTTTTGGTCGTATCCGTATCCTCTGCGGCACAGCTCAGAAAAATAGTGTAATCTCTTGATTTACCCATATGACAGACTGTTTAAAATTTCATTTCTGATATTGATATAGTGTGAATTACTTATATCAGAGTTCTAAACCTAAGTCAATATACTAGGTATGAAGTCATAAAGAAATAGAAGTAGATAGAATACTGCATCCCGAAGCGGTAGGGGGGGTAACCCTTTACTCCAAACTGAAACTAATAGGACTCCGAAACTGGAAGCTGAGAAATTGTAGAATACAGGAATTTCATTTGCTTTAGTAATTTTAGTGTTGATAATATTCACTCATTAACGATCCACTAAGTCCATGTGCATTGTTATGTCTTGGAAGTATATGCGTTGTTTGATACCTATTATTACTTGTGAGGCCGTATTATAATGAGTATAACTTATAAAAAGGGAGAAGTAATAATTCAACAAGGCTCACATGAAACCTGTGCCTATATCATTGAGTCCGGCAGGGTTGAAGTATCGTGCATGGTCAATGAGAAGAAAACTGTACTTGCGACCCTAGGGCAGAAACAGCTTGTTGGTGAAATGTCTTTGATGGAAGACAAACCCAGATCTGTAACGGTTACGGCTATTGAAGACACACGGGTGTCTATAATTGACCGTAAGCAATTTAATAAACTATTAACAGAGAATCCCAGGAAATTATTCCCAATCATTAAGGCACTCTTTGAAAGGTTGAGAACCGCTAACAAGGATATTGTCCTTATGGAGCGTGTTGATCCTCAAAAGAAGAAAGCCAAACAGGGTAATATAGTAGGAAAAGGACCTATTGTCCTTACCGCCGTAAACGAATCAAGCATAAAAGCTTTGGGCAGTGTCACGGTGGGGATAGCAGATTTCCCCTGCAAAATAGGCCGCTCGATCACAATCGGAGAGGACGATGTCTTTGCAGACAATGACATATCACTTGAAGATAGTACCGGAAAACCTCCTTATAATATCTCCTCAAACCATTTTCTGATAGACCGGGTAGACGAGGACTTTATCGTTATAGATAGAGGAAGTAGTCTTGGGACGATCGTCAACGGTACAAAGGTAGAAGGGTCATGCATTCTGGACGAAAAGGTAAACAAACTGGTGGTTGGAGCACAAGACTCTCCATATGTATTTACACTTGAGATTAAATGAAGATTCAGAAATACACGCAATATATATAGCAACATCAGAATCTCAAGCCTGCTAATAGCCTTACTGGGAATTATACTTCTTATTGTTTTCGCCTTGCAGAGATTATGCGTTCTTTTCCTTGCAGGTCTTTGGATATTTCAATATCTCCGTAATGCCTCTCGCTTTCCACAAGCATTATAATCGTATCTGACTGTGTTTCTCCAATCTCAATAACCAGGTACCCGTCAGGCATTAACCAATCAGAGGCGTCTCTGATTATACGTCTGTAGAAACATAATCCATCCTTTTCGGCAACTAATGCTTCCCGTGGCTCATGATCCCTTAGCTCAGGTTCCAGATTCTTCCACTCCGATTCGCTTACGTAAGGAGGATTTGAGACAATAAAGTCTACGCTTCCTTGGTCAATATGACTGATGAATGCACCGGAGAGGTCTCCATGCAGGAAATGTACTTTGTCAACGACGTTGTGTTTCTGGGCATTTGCCTTCGCTATTTCAAGTGCTTCCTGTGATATATCGCTTGCATATATTTCTACATTACTGAGGTTTTTGGCTAGAGACACGGCAATGTTGCCTGAACCGGTTCCTATGTCCATAATGGTTATCTTCCTGTTTGAATACCGTTTGTCTTGTGCGTTTTCCAGGACTGTTTCTACAAGTATTTCTGTTTCCGGCCTGGGTATCAGGACACATTCATTTACGAAAAAGTCAAGTGACATAAACTCTACTCGGTGTGTAATATATTGAAGGGGAACATGTCTTATCCTTTCATTGATTAGTTCCTTGTACCAGCTGATATCGGCATCACTAATAATTTCATCAGGATTTGTGTAGAGTCTTGTCCTGTCGCATGATAGTACAAAGGACAGTAGAGTATCGGCATTTATACCGGGGGGATCTATATCCGCCTCTTTTAAAGTGGTTATTGCCCATTTCAGTATATTGCGAATAGTATTTCTCATAAAAGATAAAAGGGGACAGGCTACTTTTTTGATAAAGGTAAAATGTCTGGACTTGGTTTTTCTACAGATAACTGGAGTGGAAGTAATAAGATATATTAGGCATAAAGTAGCCTGTCCCCTTTTATGGTATTACAGGGTGGCAGCTAATTCCTTCATCTTCTCTTGCTTACCGTAATTTGTCATTGCCTCAATCAATTCGTCTATTTCACCAAGCATGATTTTTTCCAGATTGTATAGATTGAGATTTATTCGGTGGTCGGTTACCCTGTTTTGTGGAAAGTTGTATGTACGGATCTTTTCGCTTCTGTCGCCGGAGCCTATCTGGGTGCGCCGTGTCTTGTCACGTTCATCCTTTTTTTGATCCTGCAGAAAAGTATAGAGACGGCTTCGCAGTATACGCATTGCCTTTGCACGGTTTCTGTGTTGTGATTTTTCGTCCATGCACTTAACAACCAGTCCGGTGGGAGAATGGGTTATTCTAATGGCAGAACTGGTTTTGTTGACCTTCTGTCCTCCCGGTCCGGAAGAACGAAATGTGTCGACGGCGATATCCTTGGGGTCTATCTTGATTTCAACATCTTCAACTTCCGGCAAGACAGCGACTGTTGCTGCTGAGGTGTGTATCCTTCCACTTGTTTCTGTGGTAGGAACCCTCTGTACACGGTGGGTTCCACTTTCAAAACATAATTTGCTATAAACTGATTCTCCAGAAATAGAGAAGGTTATTTCTTTGAAACCTCCAATTTCAGTATAGCTGGAATCTAATATTTCAGTTTTCCATTTCTGCTTTTCGGCATATTTTGTATACATCTTGAAGAGATCGGCAGCAAACAGCGCTGCTTCGTCGCCACCGGTTCCAGCCCGAATCTCCATTATCGCATTCTTGTCAGAATCATCACCTTCTGTAAAGAAACATCCCTTAACCTCTTCAAACAGCTCTTGTTCTTTTTCTTCAAGATTGTCGAGTTCGTCCCTGGCCATGTTGTTTAAATCTTTATCGCCATCATTTTCGGCAAGAATGGCCCTGGCGTCTTCCTTTTGTTTTAGTGTTTCGTCCAGTTGGAGATATTTGGCTACGAACTTTGAAAGCCTGCCGTGCTCTTTAACGTAGGATGTATATCTGATATTGTCGGATATAACCTCCGGATCAGACAAATGCTTTTCCAGCTCATTATGACGTTCAAACATCTCCTTCAGCTTCTTTAGGAGTTTGTCATTTATCTGCACTACTATTCTCCGGTTTTTCTTCTACTGCAACTGCACTCTGGTCATCCGTCCCACTATCACCGGTAGGCTTTGTCGAATCGCCTTGAGCAGAATCTTTAGTCCATTTGAATTTCTGCTTAAAGCGTTCAACCCTTCCGGCGCTGTCAACAAATTTCTGCTTTCCGGTATAAAACGGATGGCACTTGGAGCAAACCTCTACTGCAATCTTACTTTGTGTTGATCGTGTTTTAAAAGTTTCTCCACAGCCGCAGGTAACAGTGGTCTCTACATATTCTGGATGAATTCCTTCTTTCATTGATAATCGTCTCCATTCAATAAAACACATTTTAAAAAATTAATAATCTAAATATCATTTATAATTGCACGTTTGTAACTATTTTGCGTGAGTTTACGTAACTATTCATGATATCAGAGAACATAAACTACTGCAACACAAAAAACATTAGAGAACCTGCCATTAGCGGTTATCTTATTGTTAAATTACAATACTTTAAGGCGTGGTTTCATTTATATAAGCCAACTTGATGATTTATCTACTATTTATTGCTTTCATTATTTTGGTAATATTACCCACATTATCCACAAAATTGATTATTCTAAAAGTATATGTGTGAGGCTAGTTTGTATTTGACACTATAGCCTTAAACTGATATCCTCACTGCACTTATTAAGAAAAGGGTAGTATTTCGCGTTAATGTTTTGTAACATCTTTGCTCCATATTTACAAAAGGCACGGTTTTTGATAACTGTATGTAGATTATCAAAAGATAATGCAATCTAGTATGGAGAGTGTGCACTTGAGTTAGGTTATTCTTTCTTTAATTCTAGGGTATTGCGAACAGCAGTCAGCTATGTATTTGCGGAAAGCGGACGTACACATTCATTTAATGAGATTGAAGGATGGCTTAAGGAAGCCGGGTTCTGTGACCGAGCGAGGATGGATTTAAGCTTCCCAGGTTCATTTCTGTTTTGACAGGAAGGAAATAATATGTCTGAAAATCTTGTACATATCCTATCAAATATCGGTAAGCCAGATATCATTTTGGTAGGTGATTTTATGCTGGACAAGTATGTCTGGGGCGAAGTCAACCGTATATCGCAGGAAGCTCCAATTCCTGTATTGAATGTAACATCTGAGGAGGTAAGACCGGGTGGGGCTGGAAGTGTTGCAAACAACCTTGCACACCTTGGAGCTAATGTTTCCTGCTATGGGGTTATTGGTAATGACAATGAAGGCAAACTGCTGTTAGACAACTTAAATAATTTAGGAGTCGATACAGAAGGAATTGTTCAAGATTCGGACAGGCCAACAACCGTAAAGGTCAGAATGATGGGACATCTTCAATCTGCAGGAAAAGGTATTCAACAGCTTTTGAGAATTGATTATGAAAAGACTGATGATATTGAAAAGGAAAAACAGGAAGAAATTATAAACAAGATTGAAGGCAGAATTCAGCAAGTTGATATAGTACTGATTTCTGATATGAACAAAGGATTGTTATCCAGACGAATCCTGGACGCTGTTATCAAATCATGTAAAGACCACAAAGTGCCCGTTATAGTAGATCCGGGGCTTACTAAAGACTATGAAATATATAAAGGTGCGACTGCGATAACACCTAACCGGTTTGAAACAAAACTGTCAGCCGGGATTAAGATAACGGATGTTAACAGTATGAAATCTGCCGGAAAGAAATTGCTGGAAGAGAATTCATTTGAGTACGTTATTATAACTGCAGATAAGGATGGAATGTTTTTATACAGTAGGGATGGAGAATGCAAATTGATTCCTACCGTACCCAAAGATGTCTATGATGTCAGTGGTGCGGGGGATATGGTTCTGAGTGTTTTCGGATTTGTTGTGGGAAGTAAAAACAGTTTTGAGGATGCCGCCATGATTGCAAACGTTGCAGCCGGGGTTGAGGTGGGAAAGATTGGTGCCGTACCTGTCAGTAAGAGTGAGGTATTGAGTGAACTTATGGGAGGGTCAAATCCTCTTTACGCAAAGATTAAGGTACTGGATGAGCTTGAAGAAATACTTGATGGACACAGAAAAGAAAACAAAAAGATTGTGTTTACAAATGGATGTTTTGACATACTTCATATCGGTCACATAGAATACCTTAAATTTTCCAGGAAACAGGGTGATGTACTGGTAATTGGGCTTAATACTGACAGATCGGTAAGAGAGCAAAAGGGTGACAAAAGGCCATTTGTTTCAGAGGATGAAAGGGCGAGGCTGATATCTGCACTGGAAGATGTGGGTTATGTAATCCTTTTTGATGAACTAACACCTGATAAACTTATTAGAAGGATAAAACCTGACGTTCTTGTAAAAGGGGAAGACTGGAAGGAAAAGGGAGTAGTAGGACGTGAATTTGTCGAATCTTATGGTGGTAAAGTGATCTTAGCACCCTTAGTGAAAGATGTTTCCACAACTGATATTGTTTCAAGGATTTTGGAAAGAAGTGGGCAAGCCCTGTTATAAAAATGAAAAGTGAAATAGAAGAATCACTGGCAGAAAGTATAAAGCTGAGGACAGAACTGCTCTCTGATAGTGTTGAGACTATTATTCAGGTTGCAAACGTATCTGTAGATGCGTTTAAGTCCGGCCATTCATTATACCTCATGGGTAATGGTGGGAGTGCTGCAGATGCACAACATATAGCCGGGGAACTTGTGGGCAGGTTTAAAAAGGACAGAAAACCGCTGCCAGCGCTTGCGTTAACTACTGATACGTCAGTGTTGACGGCAATTGCCAATGATTATGGATATGATCACTGTTTTGAGAAGCAGGTAGAGGCATTTGTTAAAGACGGCGATGTTGTTTTTGGATTAAGTACAAGTGGTAATTCCACGAGTATCATCAATGCCATAGTATCAGCTGGTAAAAAGGGAGCGAAGACTATAGCCTTTACCGGGGAAGATGGAGGCAAGCTTAAAGAATTGGTGGATGTCTGCCTGATGATTCCATCCTCAGATACAGCTCGCATACAGGAATGTCATATAACTATTGGTCATATTCTGTGTTCAATAATAGAAAAAGAGTTATTTGGATAATATACCTGAATACTTTAAATATACTTAATTTGGAAAACATTAAGACAGGTGAAGATCTAAATATTTTCCTTATTAATAATAAATTTGCTGATTGTATGAATAAGGAAATGTCTGAGTTAATAGCTTGTCCAGACTACTCCAGTGCGATTATATTTATTAATGGAGGCCAGAAGCAAAAGAGTAATAAAATATGTGATGATGAGAAAGTATTTTTCTACCTGAAAGAACCAATTGAAGAATATGAATTATTAAAAGCTATAAAGAGTGGCTTTAACTATCTTAACTCAACCTATGAGTGTAAATGGTTATATTCAAAAGTGGATTATCAAACAAGGGAATTAAGCAGTCTTAATGAAATTGGTATGACCCTTTCTTCGGAACAGGATTATGACAAACTGTTGGATTTAATTCTTTCAAAAAGCAGGGAAGTAACTAATTGTGATGCAGGAAGCCTGTATCTACTGGAAGAAAATGATGATACAGGGAACAGGTTAATATTTAAACTAGTACAAAATGATACCCTTGCCAATCTGGAATTTGAGGAATATTCCTTGCCTATTACGAGGACAAGTTTGGCGGGATATGTTACTCTCACCGGAGAATTTCTCAACCTGGAGGATGCCTACAAAATACCCAAAGATGTAGATTATACATTTAATAAGACTTTTGATAAGAAATTTAACTATCGTACGAAGTCAATGCTGATGGTACCAATGAAAGATCACAGGAATAAGACTATTGGTGTACTGCAGTTAATAAACAGGAAGAAATCAAAAGACGTTATACTGGCATCTGATTCGGTTGTTGAGAATGAGGTCATACCTTTTAATGAGAAAACCTTCGGGCTGATAAGTTCACTTGCCAGCCAGGCTGCCGTGTCTATCGAAAATAATTTATTGTACCAGAGCATACAGAACCTGTTTGAAGGATTCGTCAAGGCTTCCGTACTTACTATTGAGCAGCGAGACCCCACAACCTGTGGTCACTCTGAAAGGGTTTCTGTATTGACCGTAGGCCTGGCAGAGGTGGTTAATAGGACAACAAGCGGGAAGTACGGGGACATACATTTTACCAGTGACCATCTGAGGGAATTAAGATACGCTGGCTTACTGCATGATTTTGGTAAGGTAGGTGTGCGTGAAGGTGTACTGGTAAAGGCAGACAAGCTGTATCCTGGAGATCTGGAATATATGACTCTGTTGATTTAATCAGTTTTCGCTAAATAGCCAATTTCCCAGCCTAATGATAGCAATAACTTACGACAACAACTTTTCAGAAAATTGGCAAATTTCGGACTTTATCAACAGGGTCAT
>JAANXD010000043.1 GCA_018263435.1 Candidatus Scalindua arabica
TCTGTTGTTGTACACACTTTCTTTCCCATTTTCTCCTCACCCTTAAGTGGGAGAAAATGGGAAAGAAAGTGTATACGGTCTCATGAAACAAAAAGTGTAAACGATGTCATGAAACTCGCCATTTATTTAATAAGTGCTTGCTCTGTTAGTTGTGGTTAGACTTTTATCTGCGTGTACACCTGTGTCCTATTATTTCCTCAGCCACACTTCTGCCTATAATGCCCGCATGAATGCCACCAGGTCTTTTTTCTGCTGAGCCGTCAGTTTAAGTCCCTGGATCAGATTAAAGAATTCCACCGTATCTTCCAGGGTCAGGCACCGCCCGTCGTGCATGTATGGAGGAAAATCCTTGATCCAGCGTAGAGTGAAGGTCTTGATCAGCCCCTCAGCACGTCCATCGTAAAAGCGCTCTACCTGCAAGTCGTGTGCAAGGTTGTCAGTGTAGTATGGAGCTGGGTGACATTGTGAACATGACATTGCAAAAGATAGAATATGGGAATATGGAGTCAAGCCTGAACAAGCCAAGATTGCTCTAATCATCATCGTCGTCATCGTCACCACCACCAACCGAGCATGCACCCAGAGAATCACCATGTGCTAAATGTGCATCCAAAGCAGAGGCATCTACCTCCATGGTTTTTTCAGCAGGTGTACCCGGTTTGTGGCAAATAGTTGTACCACCACCACCGCTATCATCATCAGTTCCTGCTAAGGGTTTTCCATGGTGAGCCTGGTTCTGAGATGGATGTTCGTGCATGTGTCTTTCACCATTTGCATGAGTATGCCAGTGCGAATGCTGTAGCACATCTCCGGTGGTCGTAGATGTTGTACCACCACTCTTCAATGTAGTCGGCTTTCCCGTTTCACGATCCATTACAACTACAATCCCGGAGGTAAGGACTACATCTGTCCGGTAACCGGCCACGCTGCCATTAGCACTGGTCGTAACGGTAAACTCTGTACCCCGTACGCCTACGATTGCACTCGGTGTAACAACCTCAAATTTAGACCCTGACGTAACCTGAGCATCTATAGTACCGTTGTCCTGTACCTTTATTATGCTGTACAGGGTACCATCAGCAAGCTGGACTGATTGTATGAGGATACATCCATAGCTTCCTGAACCATTTGTTACTGTAACCGTGCTCCCATCAGCAAAGTTCATTTCATCGTTTACACTGCTAATAGTTCTCTGTGCAGTGGTTCCATCTGGTGGTATCTCCTGTAAGTTTTTATCCTGTACAGTACCAACACTTGTTATCTCTGTGGCGCCCGGTACGCCATGAGGCGTACATATGTCAGTTGGTGAAACTCCAACCCGTCAATTGATCGTTCGGACGGTAGCCAAAGAAACGGTAAGTTTCGTGGGAGGGCGTAATCAGCGATGAGTGCGTTCAAGTTCCCTGTAAGCGAACAGACAGACCGTAGCGAAAGCGAACACGCTGGCTTCGTTACACCAATGCGATTGGTGAGCCTCCCGGATTAGGTGAAACCTGTAACTGCATACGAAGGAAAACGGTACAAAGGTATGTGGGATCGTCGGAGTTATGAGTGATGGTATGTTTGTAAACGGTATATGTATGAACATGGGAGGTCTCATTATTCAGGTTGATGACCGTAGCGCAATACTATAAGGCTTGCCGAAAAGTACTGTGGAATAATGAGAAGTCGGAGATGCCCATAGTAGTGCTGATTGTGAAGACAACATAACTTTACAGGAGCGAAGGGGCATTGCTTCAGTGAGTGTTTATAAAGAGAAGAGGATATTGTATTGGGAGACCTACAAACAAGACCTAAATCGCAAATGGGCGATGAGGAACGAGTCCGAGATTTTCAGCGTAAACTATATCAAAAAGCCAAGCAGGAGGAAACATTTCGTTTCTATGTATTGTATGACAAGGTGAGACTGCCACATTTTCTAAGAGAGTCCTACAAGCGTTGTAAAGCCAATAGAGGAAGCGCCGGAGTAGATGGTATGACATTTAAGGATGTGGAAATGTACGGGACAGACAAGTTTCTAACTGAAATAGTAGAGGAGCTTGAGAACAAAACCTACAAACCACAGCCGGTATTGAGAGTATATATACCCAAAGCCGACGGCAAAACTCGTCCGCTTGGTATTCCGGTGATAAAAGACAGGATAATACAGATGGCGGTAAAGCTTGTAATAGAACCGATCTTTGAAGCGGATTTTGAAGAGAGTTCCTATGGATTCCGCCCGCGTCGTTCAGCGGGTGATGCCGTGAGGCAAATTAAGCAAAAGCTGCAAGAAGGTAAGTGTGAGGTGTTTGATGCAGATTTAAGCGCATATTTTGACACAATTCCGCACAAGGAATTACTCCAATTAGTTGGTAAGAGAATAAGCGACAAGAACGTATTGCACCTTATAAAGATGTGGCTGAAAGCCCCAGTGATGGACAATGGCAGGCTTACAGGTGGGAAGAAAAACAAGCTTGGAACACCGCAGGGTGGAGTGATTTCACCGTTATTAGCAAATATTTATCTTCATGAGTTCGATAAAGCAGTAAATAGAGAGAAAGGTGTATTCTGTCAGTGTGGAATAAAGATTATTCGTTATGCCGATGATTGGGTATTGATGGCAAAGCGAATACCGCAGAGTGCGCTTGACTACCTTAATAACTTGCTAAAGAGTATGAAGCTGAAACTTAACGAGGATAAGAGTAAAATTGTAAACGCCTTAGAAGAGAGCTTTGATTTTCTTGGTCATACTTTCAGATTAGACGATGATGTGTTTGGTAGAAGGAAGAGGAAATACTGGAATGTAGAGCCAAGCAGTAGGTCGCAAATGAAAGCTCGTGACAAGATAAGAGAATATCTGAGGTATAATGGACATAAACCTCCGCAAGATGTAGCTAATGATTTGAATACAATAACAAGAGGATGGATAAATTACTTTTCAACAAAAGGAGTAACTTATCCTGGTAAGGCGAAGAGAAACCTTAGATATTATCTCAGAGGGAAATTGATGAGATATTATAAAAGGAAAAGTCAACGCAAGTGCAAGCTCTATAATCAAGGAGCCTTTATGGTCTTAGTCAGTAGATACGGACTAATTGACCCCACGAAATATGCGTTTGGTTGACGATCTGCGAATGCTTGAGATGAAAACTGTCGGAAAGCCGTGTGCGGGAAAACCGCATGCACGGTTTGACGAGGGGGAGTTGGTAATTTGGTATGGTTGTTATATTGTGACACTCACAGACGAAAGGGTGAGAAACAGTGAACACAAACTTCAACCTGTAGCTACTGCGCCAGTTCTCTACTCTACTGGAAAATGAGCTTGTTGAACAGTTTCCTCCTCTGTGGCGTGGACAGCCAATGGCAAGTTCATCAGTGTCATAAGGGCCGTTTCTTGCTACATAGTATGGATCATAACTTGCAAAGTTGCCGGTACTGGTTGTATCTTGATCATCAGGGCATACAAACGTAGATTTATTATTTATGTAGCCGGCAAAGTCTGTAGAAAGAGGATAGAGATCATCACCATCGTCAGGGTAACCATCATCGGGGAAGGACATGTAATCGTTATAGAGCAGACGCATAAACTCCATTCTGGAGAAGGGTGAAGCCATATGTAAGGCTACATATAGTACTGATAATTATTAGTGTACTATAAATAGTTATTCTCCACAAATTGGTAAGTACTTGTTTTTGATGGTTTTAAGGTTACAAAAGTCTATGAAAAGCCTTGCAAAATAGGAGTTAAATGTTATAATCCATTTCGTGTAAGATATTATATATCAAAGGATTATATCACAAACCCCCAATTGCAAGGAGGAGAAATGAGGAAGATTTACGACACCCAACTGAGGCTTGAATTCTATCAAAGTGATAGCAAAATGTCAAAGAAACTGGAAAAGATGTCAGAATTATTGCAAAAAGATAGAAGTTTTTTAGAGAAAATAGCGGAAGATTTCAAGACGCCAAAAGGGTCAGATTCTGGAGCAAAAGGAATGACTATTGAGCAGGTAGTAAGGGTATCAATATTGAAGCAACTCTGTCGTTTGAGTTATGAGGATTTATATGATGAACTAAACGACAATATAAGTTACAGGCGTTTTGCAAAGATCCATGAAGGTCTGGTGCCGAAGAAGAGTGCATTAAGCGGGAACGTAAAGAGGATATCACCAGGTGGATTTGAAGAGATAAACAAGATTATGGTAAAGGTTGCGATAGAGTTGGGTGTAGAAAGTGGCAAGAGGGTGAGAATGGATTCAACAGGTGTAGAAAGCAATATTCACTATCCGACAGATGGTGAGTTATTGTGGGATTGTGTAAGGGTGATAGATCGGATAATAGAAAAAGTAATGGAAGAATACCCTGATATGGAGTTGGAGTATCACAATCATACAAAGAGGGCTAAGAAGCGTAGATACAGGATAGTAAATACGAGTAGCAAAGAGAAGCGAGTGGAAGCGTATAAGGATTTGTTGAAGGTATCAAGGGCGACAGCGAAATACAGTGAGTCTTGCATCGGAGAGTTAAAGGGGAAAGCCCGAGAAGGCTTTATAGAGGCAGTAGTATACAAAGATGAACTGGAAGGATATTTAGCGTCTCTGATAGTTATAATAAACCAGGCAGAGCGTAGGGTATTAAACGATGAGAAGGTAGAATCAAAGGATAAATTGGTATCAATATTTGAGACACATACAGATATATTGACTAAGGGCAAGAGGAAGACGGTATTTGGCCATAAGATACAACTAAGCGGTGGAGAGAGCAATATGATATTGGATTGTGTAATAGAGCGAGGTAATGGAAGTGATGCGGAATATTTTCAAAAAGGTATAGATAGACTTGAAGCAAAGTATGAAATTCTCCCTGAAGAGATAACGACAGATGGTGGGTATGCGAGCAGTGATAATTATGAAACTGCAGTTGGTAAAGGCATTAAGCGGGTTCTGTTTACTAAGAAGTGTACGTCTAAGATAGTGGAGCTTATAAAGACATGCAGAGCATATAAGAAGTTGAAAAAGTTTAGAGCCGGAATTGAGGGTTGTATATCTGCGGCAAAGAGATCGTATGGTTTAAGCAGGTGTACGTGGAAGGGATGGCAGGGTTTTCAAAGCTATGTTTGGTTGAGTGTGTTGGCGTTTAATCTGAACATTCTGGCCGAAGCCTTACTGAAATAACGACTACAAGGAAACGACGAAAAATTATAAAAATAAGACTACGATGATGGTATGTCTAAATTTGGATATGACTCAACTTATCTGATATGAAGATCTAAATCTTGGAGAAAACACCTGTTTTCTTTGCAGAAAAGATTGATTTTAGTGGAAGAGTGCTTTCAAATCAGATGGTGAGCAGTCTTTACACCTCAATTTTTGGATACAAACTAAATAGTACGCATGTTTTATGCGAGCCGAGTTTATGCGTAGGCTCTATAGGTCAGGCATCTTGCCTGACTATTGGCTAACACCGAGGCAAGATGCCTCGGCTATTTCTGATTGGTTTCGGTACTTGTTGTTTCTGTATTTTTTTTCATAAAGTCTACAAATGCTAATGCGAGTTTGGGATCGAACTGAGTTCCGGCCCCCTTTTCGATTTCCTTATAAGCCACTTCCTTTGGCAGCCCCTTTCTATAAACCCTGCTGGTTGTCATTGCGTCGTACGTATCAGCAATTGATATGATCCTGGCAACAAGATGGATTTCGTCACCTTTTAAACCGTCCGGATATCCCCTGCCGTCATAGCGTTCATGATGGTGTCGGACGCTCGGCATCAAGGTGCGTAACCGGGACATGAGTTCCAGGATCTTACTGCCTTTGACGACATGTGATTTTATGGTCTTAAATTCTTCATCTGTTAATTTATTTATTTTCTTGCCTGATAGGATGCCAAATCTATTAATAAAGACACTAACCAGTTCAGGAATATCGTCTTTTCTTTCACGTAATGGAGGTATATGTATTCGAAAGACGTTAAGACGGTAATATAAATCCTCTCTGAAGTTTTTAGAATGAACTTCATCTAATAACTCTTTATTGGTTGCAGAAATAATGCGTGCATTTGTTTTAATGAGTTTGTTTCCACCCACTCTTTCAAATACCTGTTCTTCGATTACGCGCAGGATTTTTGCCTGCATGGCAAGAGACATCTCAGTTACTTCGTCCAAAAACAGTGTACCCAGGTTTGCACGTTCAAGCTTACCTATTTGTTGTTGGATTGCTCCGGTAAATGCGCCTTTCTCGTGTCCCATTAATTCACTTTCCAGCAAATTCTCAGGAATCGCTGCGCAGTTTATAGTGCATAAGGGTTGCTTGCTTCTTGGTCCCCTATAGTGGATCGCTTTTACAACTAGTTCCTTTCCTGTACCGGTTTCTCCCTGAATAACTACCGGTACATCACTCTCCAGGACAGTCTGTATCTTTGCGAGAACATCCTTAATTTCTTTACTACTGCCAATAATTCTCCATAGTTCAGGTTCTTCTCTGAGTCTAAGCGTATTCCTGATATCTGAGGGTTTTGTTTTCTCCATACTACCTTTCCTGCCTTTACTTTTCTTGTCCTGTCTTTTGGTTTAGACAGGGATGGTTATCCAATTTCAGAGCCAGGTACAGCGTAGCCTCTGAAAGCTGGTATTGTTAACTTTATCTGCTGTACTCTTCATAGATGATTTTATTAATATGGCAATTAAATACATTGCTATGTTGTCTATTTATCCGGTTGACAAATAATGCTTTATGCCATCATCGGCAATATCTAAACAATTGCCGGGTTAATATACGGTTACATTAAGTTGTCAACGGAAAATCTGCCACTTAAGTCTTTTTAATATTAGCCTTTAGAGATCGCATATAGATTGGGACGATTAATAATATACTTCTTGTGGCAGGTGAATAGTGTGGTGGGTAAGCTTAGAGGAGTATGAAGGCATCCTATTGACATGATTATCGTCAGGTGTATAATTTTGTAAAATCCATGTAAATGATAAGAAACCCTTTCAGTCCCAAATTGTTATGGAGATAACAAACGAAAATGAGAAAATCGAGTTTGACCTGCTATTACAGGCAATCTACCAGAAGTATGGCTATGATTTCAGGAATTATGCAAGGGCCTCCTTAAAGCGCCACATCCGTTACAGACTATCTCAATCAAATTCAAAACGATTTCTGAGTTGCAGCACAAATTACTTTACGATAGCAAATTCTTTGTAACATTACTTTCAGACCTTACCATTAATGTTACTGAGATGTTCCGGGATCCATCTTTTTTCAAGGTACTCAGGGAAGTCGTGATTCCTGAACTGAAGAAACAGCCTTTTGTAAAGGTATGGCATGCCGGCTGCTCCAGTGGAGAGGAGGTTTACTCCACCGCAATTCTAATGAAGGAGGAGGGATTGTACAAGACGTCCCTGATTTATGCGACAGATGCTGATGATGTTGTTCTTGACAAGGCCAAATTCGGAGTTTTTGCAATTGACAGGATGAAGGATTACACCACCAATTACAGGAAAGCAGGCGGGCTTGCATCTTTTGCGGATTATTATACTGCTCGATATGACAATGCAATAATGGACAATTCCTTGAAGAAAAACATTGTCTTTTCTAATCATAATCTGGTGACGGATGGTGTATTCGGGGAAATGGATATGATAATATGCAGAAATGTGTTCATTTATTTTAATAGAGATTTACAGGATCGCGTATTTAGGCTTTTTTCTGAGAGTCTGCGCCCGGGAGGCTTTCTTTGTCTGGGTACCAAAGAAACTATAAGGTTTTCATCATTCTCGGATGACTTTGAGAATGTAGCTGATCATGAATGAATATATAGGAAAAAAGCTGACGAGTAGTAAAGGAGTATGATATATCCCTGCTTACAATTCCATGTCTGTAGAAGGGGTTGTTAATTATGCGCGCCCATCTGTTGTTGTAGTTTTTGAGTCAGCGGCAGATGTTTATGGCCAAAGGCTTATTGGGATTATTCTGACGGGTGCTAATAAAGATGGCAGCCAGGGGTTGAGAAAAATAAAGGAAGCTGGCGGCCTTACTATTGTACAGTCACCGGAAACATCAGAAGTTGCGGATATGCCTGAAGCGGCAATAGCAGTTGTTAAGCCTGATCATGTATTGCCCCTCGAAAATATAGGACCTTTCCTTAGAAAACTTGAAAGTGAAGGATAAGAGTTGTATAATGCGCAACTTAGTACCGTAATGTAATACTCTGCCGATAGTTATTATAGAACACATTAAACGATATAGAAAAAATGGAAATTCTTATTGTAGATGACAAACCTGCGAATCTTCTTGCTCTTCGGAAGATTCTGGAACGACTGGCTTGAATATCGTAGAGGCTACAAGTGGTAATGATGCTCTGGCGTTAATGTTAGAACATGACTTTGCGCTTATTCTCCTTGATGTTCAGATGCCGGCAGTTCCTCTATTGTGAGCTTTAATAGAGAAATAAATTTACTAGTGGTGGATGATTCGGAGGATGTCTTTGAAGGTATAAAGGCATTCTTAGGAGACCAGAAACTTATCAATATGTCCTGGGCTGCGAATATGAATGATGCATTAACAATGTTAGGACGGGGCCAGTTTGATGTGATTTTTCTGGACCATCATCTGAAAGACGGAACAAGTCTAGATTTTCTCAGAAAGGCTGAAAAAGAAGGAATAGAGACGCCTGTAATAGTTGTTTCAGGACAAGGCGACGAGATGATTGTGTCACAGGTGATACAGTCAGGTGCCTATGAATATTTACCAAAAGACAGAATCAACTTGGAGTCCATGTCCAGGGTTATAAATAATACACTGGAAAGGGCTCACCTCAGAAATGATGTGAAAAAGGCACATGCAAAGATGGCAGAAATGTCTACTGAAGACGAATTAACAAAATTACATAATCGTCGCTACTTCGTAGAAGCATTGGAAGGGGAGTTTGAAAGGGCAAGCCGTTATGAGTCTGAGATGGCTCTTATCATAATGGATCTGGATCACTTCAAGGATATAAACGATGTCTACAGCCACCTTGCCGGTGATATGGTCTTATCGGAGGTTGGAAGGATACTCAAGGAACATGTCAGGCGGAATGATATTGCATGTCGTTATGGGGGAGAAGAGTTTGCGGTAATCCTGTCGAATGTGAGCAGAGATAACATTTATGCAGCATACGAAAGATTTCGTGAGATGGTATCCGAGCATCTCTTTGAATATGAGTCAAATCAACTTCACATAATGCTCAGTATCGGCATTGCATTCAGTAATAATGCGGAGTCAGCCAACGACTTATTGGCACATGCCGATCAAGCTCTCTACCAGGCAAAGAAGAGTGGCAGAAACAGGACAGTAGCTTATAAAGATAAGGAAGAGTTTACTGATTAAGAGTTTCGGCAACGAAGGATGATTGTTTCGTCTTTTTCCTAAATGTAATGTTTGATTGTCAGTGCAAACCTCAACTGAGGCGAACTGGTATATCCTGTTTAATTTTCTATCTCAATAAACACTTAATACAATAAAATCGATGACACTAAAAATTTATAACACATTGACAAGGCAGAAAGAAAAATTTATACCTTTCAAGAAAGGTAGAGTTGGGATATACGTGTGTGGTCCTACGGTTTATGATCATCCTCACATTGGACATGCCAAGAGTTATATCAGCTTTGATGTAGTTGTACGTTATCTAAGGTATCTAGGTTATAAGGTACGATACGTGCAGAATATTACAGATGTCGGGCACTTAACGGATAACGCAGATGCAGGGGAAGATAAGATTGAGAAAAGGGCCAAGCTCGAACAGGTAGAACCTATGGAATTAGTTGAAATGTATATGCGAAGCTATTATGAAGACATGGATGCCTTGAATATCTTGCGGTCGGATATTTCACCTCGTGCAACAGGTCATATTCCTGAGCAAATAGAGCTTGTTGAGAAATTGATTGATAAAGGATTTGCTTACGAGTCAAACCAGTCTGTTTATTTTGATGTGTCAAAACTGAAGGATTATGGCAAACTTTCGGGGCGGAAACTGGAGGAGCAGGAGTCCGGAGCGCGTATAGAGATAAACCCGGAGAAAAAAAATCCGGCAGACTTTGCACTCTGGAAGAAAGCCGAAGCCGGACATATTATGAAATGGAACAGTCCCTGGGGTGTTGGGTTTCCAGGGTGGCATCTTGAATGTTCGGTCATGTCTATGAAATATCTGGGCGAAACGTTTGATATTCACGGTGGCGGGATTGAGAATGTCTTCCCTCATCATGAGTGCGAAATCGCACAAAGTGAGACTGCCAATGAAATGCCTTTTGCCCGTTACTGGATGCACAACAATATGGTAACAGTTGAAGGGCAGAAGATGGGGAAATCACTGGGAAATTTCGTTACCCTTAAGGATGCGTTTAAAAAATTCTCACCTTTAACAATACGTTTCTTTGTTCTCAATACACATTACAGCAGTCCGATTGACTACAGCAACGAGGCGCTGGAAGCTGCCGACAAAGGGCTGGTGAGATTGCACAATACAATACGTAATTTGAGAGAAAGGCTGGGTTTATCAGGGCATGAAGGGGCTGAGGTAACCGGGGATTGGAAGGGAAAGCTGGAAAATTATAAAAACTCCTTTGAAGAAGCCATGGATGAGGATTTCAATACGGCAGAGGCGCTAGCCGTTCTCTTCAATTTAAACAAGGAAGTTAACAGTCTGCTTAGCACGGATGAGGAAATCAGCGAAGGAGTCTTGTCAGGAATTGATTCTTTTTACAGGACTTACGGAGGCAATGTTCTGGGAATAGTTCCGGAAAAAACGGTTCAGCATGATACCGATGATGCAGATGCTTATAAAATGGAGGAAGATTTAATAAAGGCATTGATTGATACGAGAAATGAGTTGCGGGAAGCCAAACAGTGGGAACAGGCAGACAAAATAAGAGACAAGTTAAGTGAGCTGGGAATTATCATCGAAGATAAAAAAGAAGAAGTAGCCTGGCGGAAGAAATAGTCTAACAAATTTCATGCTTATAGAAAGCTTTATTAAGACTGCAAAAGAGAATTTTAGTAAGGTTATTCAGGAGGACTCTACCGGAATCTCCCTGACCTTTGGTCAGACACTTACTGCCAGTGTTCTCCTGTCAAAACATATTCGCAATTTTGAGGGTGAGAACATTGCCCTTATGTTTCCCGCTTCTGTTGGAGGGGCGTTGGCATATATTGCTACGTCATTTGCAGGTAAAACCCCTGTTGGTTTAAATTTCATTGCAAGCAGGGAGGAACAGGATTGGGTAATGAAGACCTGTGATGTTAAAACAATTTTCACTTCCAGGAAATTCATTCAAAAGGCGGAGATTGCAGAAGACCCGAGAATGGTTTTCATTGAAGATATAAAGGAAAGGGCATCGAAGCTGGGCAAGTTGCTGACTTATTTTTCCTGCAAGATTACATCATGCCAATCATTGATTCAAAAGTATAAGGAGTTTGATGCACCTGATAAGACAGCGATTATACTCTTTACCTCCGGCTCGGAATCTCATCCAAAGGGAGTGATATTAACAAACAAGAACATTTATGTGACCATTCAAAACTATAGTACTGTTTTTAAGCCTGTACCGGAAGACAAGATACTAGGGACATTACCGTTTTTTCACGTATTTGGATTTGTTGCCTGTCTCTGGCTGCCGTTGATAATGGGAATGGGAGCTTTTTACCATCCAAATCCTACTGATTATGAAAAGCTTGGTAAGATAGTCCACAGGTATCGAGTGACAATGCTTCTGGGAACCAGTACACTCTATAGAGGTTATATGAAAAGATGGAGCAGGGAACAGGTTTCCACTGTTCGCCTTGCATTTGCCGGAGCAGAGAAGTTAAATGAAAGTGTAAGAAAGAAATTCAATGAGAAACTGGGCATAAACATTCTTGAAGCCTATGGGGTTACTGAAAGCTGTTCATGCATTACGGTAAATTATCCGGATGACTTCTGTCATGGAAGCGTGGGACGGCTCCTGCCTGACGTCCAATGTAAAATAGTGAGTACTGATGGTTATGAAGATCTGCCGCCCGGAGAAGAGGGGTTGATACTTGTCAAAGGTCCTAATGTTATGAGCGGATATTATAAGTCACCTGAATTGACCAGCCGGGCCTTTGATGACGGTTTTTATATTACCGGTGATATAGGGAAATTTGAAAATGGATTTTTGTATATCACTGACCGCCTGAAAAGATTTGCCAAGATAGGGGGAGAGATGATCCCCTTGACACCAATAGAAGATAAATTATCCCATGTCCTGGATGAGCATACTGAAGATGAAAAAAGAAAGTGTGCAGTTGTGAATGTCCCTCACGCTCAGAAGGGAGAACAGCTTATAGCCTTTGTTGTAGAAGATAACCCGGACAAACTAGTACTTAACAAGAAACTTGACAACTTAGGCCTGACACATCTATCCCAACCCGATCACTATATGCCGATAGACTCCATCCCCATGCTTCCTTCAGGAAAAGTTGATTATAAAAGTATTAAGAATCTGGCTATGGAGAGGTTTGTACAAGTTGCCTGATTTGATTAATTAAAGCAGTTTTATCCCTGTTTTCAGTATTTCTTTTGCAAATGGATTTTGCAGATTGAAATCGTCAGGAGCAAAAGGTATGACCTCAATTTCACTACTTATAGATAGTGTAATTCTTCTTATTTTGTCCTTATCATCGATTCGGTTTCCCTCAAATATGTCAGAAACTAAGGCAATGTCTATATCGCTCCATTCCTGATAATCACCTTTTGCATAACTCCCAAAAAGGATTGCTTCTTTAATTGGAATATTATTCCGATCTAATGCTCGGATATATCGGTCTATAGTATGCTTTACTTCAGCAGGGAACTGAACCATACGTAAAACTCCTTTATTTTGGCAAAGTACTCATTTGTATATTCTAAATTGCAGCGCTTATAAAAGTCCATCTTGTAATCAGGATAACGTGTTTGAATATTAAAATCAGTAATTTTGTCTAAATGAAACTTCTGATCTTCATCCAGTTTTATTTTAGATAATTCTGCCAATCTTACAAGGTTGTGAACTTTTGGCGGCATATTATTGTCATTTCTGTCAACGAATACTGCTTTCAAAATCTTTTCTAATGCTAAATGCCCAATAAATAAACACCAATCATATCTTCCTAAATCAAGAATACTTTCAGCAGATTCAAGATCATGTTGAGCGCTTTCAAGCCAGTATTTGATATGGTCTTCTTTTGTCATCTTTTATGTCGGAGCTTGTTGTATTAAAAAACTTATTCTTACGGTATAGTAGGTTGGGTGAAGTGAAGCTCACCCAGCAAAACAATAATGACGGTTTTACTCCGTTTAACATATCCCACAATCTTAATTTAAACTGGTTTCGGTAAAATATTTAGAAATGAAAGGATTGTTATGATGATCGCAATCTGGATAACCCAGCCTATCACACAAACAATAACAGCACGCATGGTTCCTTTGTAATCAAGCGCCTGTCTTACCGCAATAACCATTGCAACAATCATCCATATTGATGCAGCCGGAAAAACGAATCTTTCTATTTCTGGAACAACACCCAATACTCGAATCAAACCCGGTGAGCTTGCAAATCCGATTGTTCTCAGTAATTCACCAACATCAGATTTAGTCTGTGGTTCAGGCAGGAATTTGGTTCCTATCAAATAAGTAAGAAATGCCCATATATACCATCCTACTAAGGCCGTAACTGTTCCAACCGCAATTCCCAGGTATCCGCCATGTGATATACTTCCCACTCCTGCAGCAACACCGGATAGAATTACTACCAGCATAGCCTGGCGCATCGAGGTTTTATCAGCTTCTACTTCTTCATATAGGTGTGCATCAAGCCTGGCAGCTCTAAAAATACGACTTATAAAATTACTACTCATTCTTCCTCCTTAATTAAGATTTTGTAATCTTGCAATTGTAGAACGCTTTTAGTTAATGAATTGTGGTTTATATCAAATCATCAGAATTATTACCAATTAATAATGTTGCTATCTTGCCTGTATTGATTTTGATTCTGTTTTTGTAAATCAATCTTTTTTCTTGTAGGTTTTTTATGAATATCATATCATTAAGAGCTTAAGTCACTGGATATTTAAGGTTATAGATGTTTTTATGAGGTTGACTTTTAACAAATTGAGGTAGCAAATGACACTTAATTCAAAGAAGGCGTATCATGATATCGTTAGTTGTCTTATCGGCAATGGGTCTAAGGATGGAATATGTGGAATTGATATCATAGAACAATTTAAACCGGAAGACAATAGTCGGCTTGCAATTCCCAGAAACATTAATGCCGCATTTTTAGTAATTCTTTCAGGTGGTGGTAATTCAAGGTACCATGAGGCCGTTGGATTCATGGAAGAGACAGGAAGAGACCCTCTCTGGACACCACTTGTCGAATTCTATACGGACGGACTCGATTTATTGTTAAAAGAGTTTGAAGGCTTCTGCACAAATGATAGTAATGGTGCGGAAAGGGTAAGGAAATTCTTAGAAAGAATGATTCAACATGAGAAGCTGTCCTCAACTTCACATGAAATCCAGGAAGATATTTGGGCGTTATTACACCCTGCCGCATCCGGCATATTAAATAATAAAGAAGTCCAGTCACAGAGCTTGAGAGAAAATAGGAAGATAAATATTACACGTCTGAACTCCAAACCCATAGAGAATGTTCCTGAAGAGGTTATCTTTACAGCGAATGCTCTTTTGACTGTTCCTCCTGCCGGAAAAAGGTTTGAAGACCTTGACATAGACTCCAGTTTGTGGAGCGCCCTTAAAGAAGTTGTAAAAGAGGATCAAGTCTTCTGGTACGATCATCCAATTCAGATAGGGGTCGAACCTGATAAGAATGAAATACTTTATGGCCTTCACCATCTGTCCGAAACACTTCTCTATGAGAAGAAGCTAAAGAATATAAAAGAGGGTGAGGAGTTAACGTGTATACTATCAGCTTCTGTCACACACGAGGGATTGCAGGGTATTGTGAAGGAGTATATTGAATACGAATTGGAAAAGGCCCATGATTTACCTGGACTTAAAATATATCTTTTTACAGAGGCGGAAACAAGTAAACTGATACATGAGATACTTGTGCCGGCAGCAAAGAAGTATATTGATAATATAGAAAACCCCTCAGCTCTTTTGAGAGAGGTAGTGGGTGTCAACGGTAAATACGGAAGACACTATAGTTTTCTTAAAGCTATTTCCGCATTCTGGCAAGTATTTATAGATCCTTGTAAGAAGGCAACATTCAAGATAGATCTTGACCAGGTTTTCCCACAGGAGGAATTACTTGATGAAACCGGAAAGAGTGCTTTTCAGCACCTGATGTCTCCACTTTGGGGCGCTGAAGGCATTGACTCCAAAGGGAATTCAGTTTATCTGGGTATGATTGCAGGTGCTTTGGTAAATGAAAATGATATAGGTACATCACTTTTTACTCCAGACGTGACATATCCATCTCCACCATTCAAGGGTGAAGATAGTGTCTTCTGCAGTAAGATACCTCAGTCATTGTCCACAGTTTCTGAGATGATGACGAGATATAATAAACACGATATCGATGGCAATAGCTCTTGTATATCAAGGATACACGTAACTGGCGGGACTAATGGGATATTAATTGAATCACTGAGAAAGTACCGCCCATTTACGCCTGTGTTCATTGGAAGGGCAGAAGATCAGGCTTACATTCTTTCTGCCTTGTTTTCCAAAGATGGAGAATCTGCACTTAGGTATTTGCATAAAGATGGCCTTGTTTTGAGACATGACAAACAGGCTTTTGCCGGAGAGGCTATAAAGGCTGCTGCCATTGGCAAAGCAGTAGGTGACTATGAGAGGATACTGTTTTTCTCTTATTATGCCAGAATTCTTCCCTGGGAAATAGAGGAGATTAAAAGTATAATTGATCCTTTCACGGGAAGTTTTGTCAGCCAAATTCCTTTAAATCTCGCCTACCTCCGCCTTGCGCTTAAGGCTGCTGAATTATTTGCCACAAAAGAAGAAGGGAATGAATATAAAGGCCTTGAGCTTATAGAGACAGGATCCAGAAGGTTACGTGCGAGCATCCAGGAGGTTTCTATGGGTGATGGAGAAGGGCTTAAGGAAAGGTATAAAAGAGAGAAAACTGTATGGGATCTTTACTATGATATTCTTGAACAGATTGAGAATGCCATGAGAGAAGGAGATCATTTCGCTATAGAATTACAAGAGAGAGCCAAAAAGCTTATTAATAATACCAGGGTTATTGTAGGTAAGAAAAAATAGCTGAATCATCCGAGTGGAAGAGATGGCGACTCCACATTTATTCTGGATTAATGAATGGCTTTTTGCTAGCATATTGACCGTTTTATTTATCATTATATTTAAATGTCATATTAAACGAGGAATAGAAATGGACAAGAAAACCAGAGATAAAAAAGGTAAGGCAATGTCATGTTCATTTTGTGGCAGAAATTATAATGTTGTTAAGAGGTTAATACAGGGAGACCGCAACGTATATATTTGTAATGAATGTGTTGAGGCCTGCTACACACTTATACAGAAGGATAATGAAAAGACCAGCAAACATTTAACAAGAAAAATACCAACCCCGATATATATAAAAGAACGTTTAGATGAATATATTGTGGGACAGGATATGGCAAAGAGAGTCCTGGCTGTGGCAGTTCATAACCATTATAAAAGGTTAACTTCAGAGGTAACCGATGATGATGTAGAGCTGGAAAAGAGCAATGTCCTTTTAGTCGGCCCTACAGGTTCAGGGAAGACTTTGCTGGCAAAAATACTTGCGAATATTCTTGATGTGCCATTTGCTATAGCTGATGCTACTACTTTTACTGAAGCAGGTTATGTTGGTGAAGATGTTGAAAATGTTCTTTTAAGGCTGCTGAGGGATGCGGATTTTAATGTGACTCGTGCACAGCAGGGGATTGTCTATATAGATGAGGTAGACAAGATTGCAAGAAAAGGCCCAAATGCGTCTATCACACGAGATGTTTCCGGTGAAGGTGTACAGCAATCACTGCTTAAGATGTTTGAGCAGTCTATAGTCAATGTGCCGCCGCAGGGAGGAAGAAAACATCCTGAACAGCAATACATACAAATGGATACCAAGGATATTCTGTTTATATGCGGCGGGACCTTCAGCGGCATAGAGGATATAATAAAAAAGAGGATTGGTAAAAAGGCAATAGGGTTTGGCGCAAAAGGGGATCTCACAGATAATAAATCTACAGGGGAAATTCTATCCGAAGTTAAAATGAACGACCTGATCGAATATGGTATGATACATGAATTCATCGGCAGGCTTCATGTGATCACATCACTGATGCCGCTTGATCGGGATGACTTGATCAGGATTATGCTGGAGCCAAAGAATGCTATCGTTAAACAGTATCAAAAGATCTTTGAGATGGAGAATGCAGTTGTAGAATTCCCAGAAGATACCCTGGTGGAGATAAGTGAAAGTGCTCTTGAGCGTAAGACCGGGGCAAGGGCGCTGCGTTCGATATTTGAAGGTTTTATGCTGGATGCTATGTTTGATTTGCCAACAGAGGGTAAAGGTGCTGTTTATGTCGTTACGCCGGATGTTGTAACCGGGAAAACTCAGCTTGTGCCAAAAAAGCTTCGGAAGAGCGCATAAGTAACTGTTTAAACTGTTTGATCGGTTCAAACAGTTTAAACCTCATTACTTTAATTACACAGCCTTGTTATCAGTTGATCTATTATGAGGGTTGGAGATAGCCGACTGGTTTTACATAACAAATCTGCTTCTAACATATACTTCCATTTCTCAGGCATTTCTTCTTCGTTAAAATTCTGAGCCTGTTTTATAAATTTGTCAACAAATGGCCTTGGAGCATATTGTTTTTCTAAAATCTCTTTTTTGCTTCCACCCTTATCCAGTATCCGCAAAATCTTCCATAAATCCTTCATTCTTCTATGTGATGAACTTACTATTGTTATGGCAATCGACTTTGCATCATAAGTGATATTCTTGCGCTCATTCTCCATTCCAACATCGAAGATATTTTCTGCCATTTTTACTGCTGAGATAGTGTCCTTCATACCAATTGCATCGAGTAGATTATAAAGTTTCTCCCTGTGACTGACGCCCAGCAAATCTTGAATATTTTCTATGGTAATTTCATTCCTGTCACCTGTATAAACTGATAATGCGTCTATCTGATTATTAATAATTGCCAGATCGTTTCCTGTCTTTTCCAGGAGACAAAAAGCAGATTTCAGATTTATGATTTTGCCAAAATTCCTGGCGTGCATGACAATCCATCTCGTTAACTCACTATCATATTCCGGTTTCTTCGTCTCCCAGGGTGCAGGTTTATCATAAAGTTTGTCACACTCAATGAGTATACCTTGTTTGCCGTCCATGGCCTTTGCTAATTTTGTCCTTTTGTCTATGGATGAGACTTCTAAGATCAAGCAGTTAACACTGCAAGAATTCTTAAGATAGCCTATAATTTTATCCTGGTTTCTACCCAGAAATGTATCTGCATTCTCAACTATTATCAATTTGTGTTTTCCAAACATGGGAGTGGTTTTGACTTCATCAATGACATCGTTAAACAAAATGGAAGGTCCTCCTGTCAGATTGCCTGCAGGATTACGATCGGTATCTTTGCCATTAAATTCGATCAAGCTTTGTTCAACTCCTCCTTCAGAAAAGAACCGTTTTTTAATCTCTGTTAAAGCCTGTTTTTTTAAGAAATATTCATTTCCACTTACTATATAGAAAGGGATGTTATTTGTTTTGCTATACTTGTGTACGAATTCGGTGAATTTCATAATAGAACCTTAATGGAATTATATTTCAGTATCGGAATTTCAAAGTTTCACCACAAAAACCAGAAGCAGCCACATATTTCACAGATAAAAAAATATAATTATCAGTGTAATCTGAGAAATCTGTGGTTCCATGCTTTTCGTTAATCATATTGCGGAGTTGAGTTCATAAAGTTAATATAAATACACTCTTCAAAAAAACCAGCTTTTTTCTCAAAGCTATTGACATAATTAAACTTATGTGTATAATAATCGTGATTTTATGAACTGTAAATGTTTATGGAGTAAATAGAATATGGCCACAATAACAAAGCGAGAACTAGCCGAGGCTATTTCCCAGAAATTAAAAAGCCCGCAAATAGTTACTAAACAAACAATCCAGCTTTTCCTGGAGTTATGCACCGAAGAACTTGTAAAAGGGAACCGTCTAGAGTTCAGGGACTTCGGTATTCTCACTACAGTTGAAAGAGGGGCTAAGATTGGTAGAAATCCTAAGACAGGTGCAACTGTAGAAGTACCTCCAAAAAGAGTTGTGCGATTCAAATCCGGAAGGCTCTTAAAAGAAAAAGTACAGAACATGCCATCATAAGATTTCCAATAAGTACCATCATCAAGTCTTCTGAATTGCCGGTTTAACATTAATCGCTACTTAAGCCCATTGGTATAGTTTTAAGGCGAACTGTATTTTGAGAAACCATGTTCTTCCAGTTTCCACTTATCACCAGATTTCTTATAGGTGATTTTATAGGCGTAATCTACCTGCCCTAATTTCCAAAAGATGGGACGTGACAATCCAGTTACAAAAATATTTATCTTTTTTGTATGGGTGTCAATGCCTTCAAATATTGCGATCCCTTTTTTGGTAACTCCAGGACCAAGCTTTCCTTTCATTTCATCCGCACTGATATATTCTTCCACCCCATCGGAAACTTTCTCTGCAATCTCCGGAATGTATTCATCTTTATAATATTCTTTTGTATCAGTTGTCAGCAAGGTTGATATAGGCACCGTAATCTCTTTATCAATAGTATTCTTTATTGAGTAACACCAAATTAAATATTTTTTCTCATCTTCCGGGTCATTTTCATATGAAAGGAATTCAGGTGTGCTCCAGGCAAAATCTATTTGTGATGCTTCAGATATTACGGGAAAAGAGATGGCAAGGATAAGACACAAAGAAAAGATAATTGCTTTGTTCATCACTTTAACAAAAATTTAGAGACGTCATCAATGTCTTGAAATATCCTGTCAGCATCTTTTAAATATTCTTCCGGAAGAGAGGTTTGTACCGCAAAGCATGTCAAGCCCGCACTCTTTGCAGAAGTTATACCCGCCGGTGCATTCTCGATTACTATACAGTCTTCCTTCCTGATACCAAGTTCTTCTACGGCCTTTTCATAGGGTTCAGGATCAGGCTTCCCCTTATTTACACATTCTCCGGTTACAATAACCTTAAAGATGTCGTTCAGTCCCACCTGTAAAACCTTTTTCACAACCTCTAAACGAGTGCCGGTTACCAGCGCAAGGTGGTACCGGCGAGCCTTTAATTCAAATAGAAAATCCTTAATACCCTTCATTAATATTACTGTAAATATATCTTTAAATATCTTGCGTTTAAGTTTAATCACCTTTTCAGTAGTTTCATCTGAAAGATATCTTTTGCTTCTGCTGGCAAATATTTCCATTGTTTCCCTGCCTGTCATGCCTTCCATCAGGTAAATTTCCAGGTCAGATACGGACATGTCTATAGTTGACAATGCCTCTTTCCATGATTGGATGTGGTAGGGCATACCGTCTACAACCACACCATCCATGTCAAATATAATCGTATTAATATTTTTCATCTTCTATTAACTCTATGGCGTACTTTATAGGGACACCAAAGTTTGCACCGCTGAAACCGCGAAAGATACCGTAATTTATGGCAATTACCTTGCCTTTATTATTAAATAGCGGGCCTCCACTGCCGCCAACAGTTGTCAATGCGTCGTAGACTATTCTTTCGTTTAAGACATCGCTGATGTGCCCCTGGGTTGATATAGGTTTTATTAAGTGGTGGTTTGAAAGTTCCTGGGCGGCTTCTAAAAAAGGTAATTCCGATATCTCCTTAGCAATATCCGGATCAGTCTTTGCAAAAAGAGCTTTCATACCGGCCGGATAGCCTAGCAGGACAACAGGTTCACCTTCTGTTGCTTCCATGCCGCTCAAATCCAATTCAAGTACAGGGATATCCATACCTTCAGGTTCAAAACTTAACAAGGCAACATCGACTACTTCAGAGACCTTTTCCAATTTAAGCAGAACAGGATCTTTTACGTTCGGGAAAAAGGCCCTTAATACCTCAATCCTGGGTTTTAAACCTGGCTCTGTAGGAATGAAACTTCCAGGCTGATTCCACCATGGTTCTACGACATGGCGATTTGTTAATACCTTACCATTCTTGCTGATTATAAATCCTGTTCCGGTAAGGTCATTAGTCAGTATTCGTCCACTATTCCATGCTTTCAGTGGTTCACCGGACACTTCGTCAACTAACGAAAAAGAACACTGTATCAGGCAGATACCTTTACTGAAATCTTTGATTATCTTTTCACCGATGGCACTTTCAAATTCTAATAGTTCCACTCTTTTTGTTGTCTCCGTCAGGTTGGTGTATATAGTATAAAATAATGTACCAATTCCAACAGTTGTGAGGAAGAAGATAAGAAGGGTAACGAATTTGAATTTGAATGAAGATTGTGTAAAGGCTTCAGTCAGTAAGTTTTTGAGAAAAGATGTTGCCGTAATTAGTTTTCTTCCTTTATGTGGTTCTCTTGCAAGATCCATAGAATCTGCCAGCATTTCTCTGAATGGCTTACATACATCTCCTTCCTCTGCTTTTATTCTGAAACGTACCCTTGGCCCATTATCACCAAACTCAATAAGGTCACCATCATGAATAACAACTTCCTCTATCAACCTGTTATTTACGAAGGTACCTTTGGAACTGTCTAAATCCTTCAGGATATAATCACATTCTTTCAGATTTATTTCGGCATGAAGAGGCGATGTATTCTTATCAGTAAGAAGGTTAAACCTTAGATTACATGAAGAGTCTGTTCCAATACCGATTTTCGCGTCTGCAAAAGATTCGGTCTTGCCTCTCTTACTTCCGGATAGATGTACAAAGATGGCCTTCATTTGTCTTTATTGAGAAAGAAATTGTACACAATATCAGCAAAAGCATTTAACCCTTTCACGCCTCCACCTAATTTTGATATCCTTCCTTCAAGTTCTTTATTGTTTTTAAAGTTGTTTGAAATATATTCAGCTACGAAAGTTTGGGCTGAGATAGTATCCAAATCTGCGCCTTTGGCATCTGAACATTGTGCTATCTTGTATGCAACCAGATCAGCAATTGTCTTTAATCTTATATCTTTCTTACTGCTTATTTTTTCCTTTACTGTGTCAAAACTCAGACGATCACTGTCAGTATAGTATTGATAAATGGCATCCGCACAGGTTTGTATCCCCTTGATTCCTTCACCTGACTTTGACAAATCTTCGTAAAATTCATCCAGAGTGCTGTAGTTTTCTGAAATATATTCTGCCGTTATTTTCTCAGCTTTAGTAAGATTATTTTCCGGTTCCCCGTCATATGGGCCCTTGGATATTTTAAGTGCCACAATGTCTGTTATGGGTTTTAATGTAACATCTTCAGCATTGCGGATCTTATCTATAATTGCTTCCACATCCATTTTTTTCTCCATCGGAGTTCATTATACTAATGCTTAGATATAAATCAACTGTGATATGTATTGTTGCTTTTTTAAAGCTGTCTGGAGAAACTGCTTCCTCACGCAAAGCCGCGAAGAGCGCAAAGGAAAACTGAAGTCAAAGACAAAGGAAAAAAGGAGGCTTACTTCTTGTATCAAATGACAAATAACTAATGACTATTGAAGGTTGAGGAATGTCAGACTGGTTGACATGATTTGATAGCGGTAATGAACATCCCGGCAGAGATCAGAATAATAATGAGGCTGGTGAAATGTTTCTTAAATAAAAAAAGGCTTCAGGGTTAAGCTTGAACCCTGAAGCCTGTAGTTAGTTCTTACTAAAAGTAAGTGTGAGTCAATGAGATCCTGTAGCTGGACGGCCTGCAGCACCTAATTCAAATGTTACCTGTATAATTTCTCCCGGGCTAACCCTAACTTCTCTGCTACCGGTATTACCATGGTGGTCCTCAACTGAAGCTGTATGAAAACCGTTTTCAACCCACAAAGTTGTGTTCCCTTGTGGACCTGTTGTACCAGAAGCATCTCCAACACTTACTTCAGCATCTGCAATTGGTGAACCCATTGCGGTAACATAAACGAAGACTGTTCCTCCCTCTGTAGGTGGCCACTCACCGCCTCTATCATAAGCATAAGATGCATTGCTTATGCAGAAAAGTAACCCTGCAGCCATTAGCGAGACAAAAGCAAATTTCAACTTATTAAACATTCCTCTCTCCTTTCAAAATTAAAAAATAAAACTATCTAAATGGCAGATATTGTGTAATAAAATAAAAATTGCGGCTAATACCACCCCTCTCAACTAGAGATGTTTTGTTAGCCAGTAAAATCAAAATAGTTTAGGAATTATACATCAAAACACATTTTCGTCAAGAGATTTTCTGCTTTTTGTTGGCTGAAAGTTGGTAGCTTTTTTCTATTTTGGTTGTAATTTCTGGTTGAATTGCTCTATTGCTATAATAATGATATATTTCAACCAAAAGAATCCTAAACCATGAGTATTAATGATTATGTTTATTGATGTCAAATATTTATGAAATATTGACACTTCTTATGGTAAATTGTGGATATTTTTGTTTTCTTTCATTATTTAATGAGGTAGTATAAAGATAAGGGTGTAAATACAGTCATAATTACTTAATACAAAATTACTTATGCCAAATTACTATTTAAAGAGATCCTGATTTAGTAATTAAAAATAAAATGACAGAAGATATTAGTTTTTTCAAACAAAAAAGAGATTTTTTAAAGGATTACGAACCTTTTTCCCTGTTGTCTAACAATCTATTAAAAAAGATTGTTTCAAAGCTGCAAGTCCAACATTATGGGACCGGTCAGACTATATGCGAAAGAGGGCACAAAGGTAACTGCTTATATATAATTCATACCGGATCTGTAATAGAAACTTTAACTGATAGCAGCGGAGAGGATATTACTGTAGCAATTCTCAAGGAAGGGGGTTGCTTTGGAACTATCTCACTGCTTACTGATGAACCATACCTTGCAACTATAAAAGTAAAAGAAGATGCTGAACTCCTTGTGCTTTACAAAAATGATATACAAGAACTTATTCAAAGGAATCCTGTCTTGAGCATTTATCTAAGCAGGGTTATTTCTATGAGAATGAAGACATTCTTTGATTTCATTGAGAAGGAAAATATTAAGATAGTTGAGGAACTTGAAGACACGATTGAGAAGGAGAGAAAACTAGATGTAATAAATAGAGTAACCAAGCTTTTTCATCTGGAGGAAGACATCAGTAAGATTTTGTCTATGGTTGTTAAGGAAGTTAATGACGAAATGAAGGCAGATGCCTGTTCGATTTTTCTGCTTGATTCAGTCTCTAATAATCTGATTTTAGAAGCGGCTGTAGGATTTGACAGTAAGACAATAAAGAAAATAGGGATGAGATTAGATGAGGGAATTACTGGATGGGTAGTCAGGTATGGCGAGCCCGCAGCGCTTGAAGATATACACACCGACCCAAGGGTAAAATTCTTTTCTGAAGTCCATGAGGAACGTTTATCGTCACTACTTTCAGTACCATTAGGCGACAAGAAAGATTTAATTGGTGCAATTAATATCCAGACTGTTGATAAAAGAAAATACGCATACGAAGATATCAGGGGACTGACTATACTGGCAAACCACATTGCCCTTGCAATTTCACACGCACGACTTAAAAAAAGGGTACAGATTTCAGAGAGAGAGAGAGACGGAAAAGATGTTAAGGATTTAGGATTTGTGGGCAAAGGTAAATACATAGATAAAATAAATGCTTTCGTCAATGCCATGGCTTTAATTGATGATTCCGTGTTGATAGCCGGTGAAGATGGGACAGGCAAAATCCCTATGTCAAAAATCATTCATTATAAAAGCAAGCGTTCAGAAGGGCCTTTTGTAGAGGTAGATTGTAGAGATATTGAAAAGGACTCATGGGGAGAAGAGCTTTTTGGATATGAAAAGAGTACATATGTAATAAGTTGCGATGACGCCATGGGAAAAGATAACCGCGAGATCTCCTCTCTTGATAAAGGTGTTGAGATAGATGATATTGCAACACGCCTTGGATATATCGAATTGGCTGATTCCGGGACGATTTTTCTGAATCATGTGGATAGTTTAAATCAAGCGAATCAAATCAAATTATTAAATTACATACAGGAGGGAAAATTTAATCGTGTCAATGGAGGAGATAAAATCTTCTCAAACGCAAGGATTGTTGCATCCGTGACTGGAGGCAGTGCCTCCTCTCTTGAGCAGGGTAAGTTTGATAAGAAACTTTATAATATTTTAGGTAAGAATTTTTATCAATTAAAAGCTCTTAGAAACCAGAAGCGCAGTATTCCGATGCTTACGAAACACTTACTCGAGAAGTTCAGCAGGGAATTACACAAAGATGTAAAAAATGTGTCTGATAATGCAATGGGACGATTGATGAGCTATGATTGGCCTGGAAATGTTGTTGAGCTTGAGAACGTTATAAGGCGAGCTGTTTTCCTTGCAAAAGGTAGTACTGTTACGTCGGAACAGATATTTCTTGGTTTGCCAAGGGGAGAAAAGAAATGGTCTTTTAATATTCTTGCAGTGGATACAATTAAGAGATTCTTTGAAAGTAAATATTATCCACAGGGAATTCAAGTTCTGAGTTTTGCATCTCTCGTAATTATACTTTGTATGTTATTCATGGGACATAAAGATGGTCTCTTGAATTTTGTAAATGTATTTTTGTGGTCTATCGGATTATTTGGTGTGTACTTAATAACCCTGATATCTGGAAGATCTTTATGCGGAGTCTGTCCTTTTGCTGCGGCAGGTGATTGGTTACAACGTTTGAAATGTTTTAATCTTAAGATTCCGGAGGTACTTGTTGTATATGGGAGGTATATCACTATTGGGATGATCCTCTTAATATTCTGGTTGGAAGGTGTGACCATAATGCCACGGTCATCAATACTAACGGCATTTTTGATCATATTTATTCTTTCCGGTGCGGTTATTTCCGGCCTTCTTTATGAAAGGAGAGTGTGGTGTAGATACGTTTGCCCGCTTGGCGGTTTGATTGGGACTTATTCTCTTTCATCACTAACTTCTTTAAAGGCAAACAGAAGTGTCTGTCTTAATCAATGTGAGACTCATGATTGTTATCTGGGGACGAGGTTAATAGAAGGCTGCCCGATGTTTTTACATCCCTATGGGTTGGAAAGTGGTAGAGATTGTGTTTTGTGTATGAACTGTTATAAGAATTGTAGTCACGGTTCAATAAAAGTTAATGTTCAGGTACCAGGAAGTGACATAGCAGAATTGTCTAATAGATCTCTGGCTGATTCATTCCTTTCGTTATCGTTATTAGGTATACTTTTAGTAGAGTACAGAAGCCTTCTTAGTATAGATTCAGGGTTATTTCAGTCTTTGTACAACCTTATTGGAATCAGTCAAACTGTACTTTATACACTAATATTCATCTTTGTATCTGCAATACCATTTGTTCTGATTGGATCTCTTGATTATGTGTGCAGTGGGTTTTCACTTGATAATACAAAGAAAAGAATTGCGGATTTTGGATATGCCGCTATTCCACTTGCGCTTATGGGGCATCTCGCATTTTATTGGGATAAACTTAAGGCAAGTTTCTGGATGTTATTGGAGATAGCTAATATTTACAAACCAACGGGACAGGTAGTTCTGATTACTAATAAAATAGGAAATATTTCAGCGCTTGAGCTATTATTTATTCTTGCGGGGTTTATAGGAACTGTTTATGTTTTCTATCTAACATCGAAGAAAACAGAACATGTCTTGTCAAAGGCTACTATTGCCTGTTATTTTACTGTCTTTGCGGTCTTTGCCCTTTTATACATAAGCATATTGTAACTTATAAAGGTCTTTGTGAAGTTGAGTGGCAGGGTGATGTATTTTTATTCTGCAGTTAAGCCCGGGCCGGTAGTCGTTGGTTATGTATTGATGACTTTGGGATTATGAGATTTCAATGTACGATGTGAAAATGAGTTCAGTAATGAATATTATTTTGATAAAGACGGAGAAGTAATCAAGGTGTCACTGGCCCTAAATTTGTTACGCGGATCCTTTGCCCCCAGAAACCAAATAAACTCTTTCAGCAATTCCCCGTCAAAGCAATCTAACATTTCTGCCTTCATTTCTGCCAGTGCGGCAAAAGGTCTTTTTGCAGGTGCATACGGCCTGTTAGTCGTCATTGCATCATATACGTCGAGTATTCGTGCTATACTTCCAAATAAATGGATATCAGGGCCTCCAAGTCCATAAGGGTAACCTGTTCCATCACGGTTTTCATGATGTTGAGCGACTATTTTTAAACACAGTGAATCAACGTTTTTCTTTAGTTCTAAAATATCCAGTCCTGCTTTAGGGTGCTTTTTTATTTCATCAAACTCTTCCTTAGTAAGACGGCTGGTTTTATTGATGATTTCCGGAGAGACTACTACCTTGCCTATATCATGCAAAAGCAGGCCTGTCCCGAGGCAATCCAACTCATGTGGGTTTAAGGAAAGATATTTGCCAAAGAGTAACCCAATTACTGACATGTTAATAGAATGAGAATATGTACGGTAGTCGTGGGAGGTAACTTCAAACAAACTGGAAAATGTATTTTCATTCTTAACGATGTGGCTAACTGTGTTATTTACCCACGTTGAAGCTCTTTCAATATGTGTGCCGGATTTTGGATTCGCCAAAAGCGCCTCTGTTATGTTTTCTGCGACCTGATAAAGCGCTCCTGATTTTTCTAAAGAAGTTTTATCTTTATCATCAATAATACTCTTTAAGTTTTCTTCCTGATATAAGAGGTATTTGTCAGTATCTTTTTTAAAGATATAAAGTTTTTCTGCATTTTTGCTTAGTAATTCCTCTTGCCTCTTAGCACTGAAATGATCATCTGCACGGCAGAATAATATATATCTGGCCTTTCCACCAACGTCGTTTCTCAAAAACAAATCAAACGCTAATTTTGTGTTTGAGACTATAGCGTTTTTTGTTATTGCAGTATATTCGTTCGTTGTTGAAGTTGTAGTGTTTTCCATTATTTAGATAGTAAGTAATTAAGCCAATAGTTCTTATTAAATTATCCGTTAAAGAACGCAACAATACCAAGTTGTCATATGCTTTTACCAAACATTTTCAGTGCTTACATCCATACTTTCAAGGCTTATAGCGCTAAAATCGTGCCTAAAGTACCCTATATACACAGAAATAAGCGATCCAGGGAAGAAATATGCCGTAAGTGATTATCTGCGGCTCTGTTGATTTACCTCGTTATCAAAATTAAATATCAACATATAGTACATTTAGCTATGGACGGATATACAATATTTAGTATGTCAAAATTTTAAACTGAAATGAATCAACAGAGCCATATACTTAGTGCATTACCTGTTATGGATATACCGATAAAATAGTCGGGTGGCAGCTCTATTTTTCTACTTTTATTGCATTGTCCATTTTCTCAACGTTTTGTGGGTAAAAGTTTCCGCTTTTAGATTACTATGGAACTTTTTGTAAAATAAGGATTAATGAATTGAGTGTTGAACAGAAGCTGTAACAGAGGTGATATATTGTTTATGGTCTATACATTGATGTCTTTGTGTCCTGGTGAGTGTGTAAACTTATAAGGAAGAAACCCGGGTACATTTCTTTTATAAAGCTTATACCTGGTTCCAAAAACCCTTAACATTCTCTTTTCCTCAAAAAGCGACCCTATGATAAGATAGCTTACTGCACAAATCCTGTCTGTCAGTGTGAGTGTACTGATAAAAGGATTAAACAGAAAGACCAGAGAAACTCCAGAATACATTGGATGCCTCACAAATCGAAATATTCCATTAGCAACTAATTTATCATAACCAAAAAGTTCTTTTGATCCCTTCTTCCCTTTTATAAAAAACCTCCATACCTGCTTGATCCCGAGAAATTCCAGTACGTCTGTTTGGAAGAAGGCAATAACCGCAATCAGAAATCCTGTAAAACTTATAATGGCAAAAATATATATTAAAGGGCGTGGCAGTAAAAATGTTTCTGCGCTGTTTTTAACGAAATAGACAATATTTGAATAAATAACAAGCGATATCAGATTATAAATTATTCTATAGAAATATGTTTCGAATGCCTTCCCGGTGAACCTAATTAATATCTCTTTAAAGAAATGTGAGATCATAATGCTGTGTACAAATCCAAAGAAGCACCAGAGGAATACTAAATAGACTACATCCTTCATGCCTCATTTTAGCATAAAAATCAAAACCTGAAACAAACTTTTGCTCCCGATCAGAAACATTTTACGGGTGCGGCTATAATAATCTACGGGTTTTTTACTTCATTTCCACTGTTTTTGTGTTATTATTCCTCTTATAAGTTTCACATAAATACAAATATTTTCAGGGAGAAAAACTATGATAGTAGCTGAGTCAAAACCATTTAACGAAATATATGACCTGGTTAAAGACTTCAGTAAAATTTGTGTAATCGGCTGTGGAGATTGTGTAACGGTATGTCATACAGGCGGCCAGAAACAGGTAGGAGAGCTTGCATTAAAATTACGCATTGCAGCAAAAAGAGATGGTCGAGAGCTTGAGGTAAGGGAAGAGACTGTATTAAGACAGTGTGAACAGGAATATGTAGAACCGGTTGGTAACTATGTTAATGATTATGATGCAGTAGTTTCTATTGCCTGTGGTGTAGGAGTGCAGACATTAGCAGAAAAATATACGCCGGTCAGAGTAGTTCCCGGACTTAATACCACCTTCATGGGAGCGCCAGTAGAACCGGGATTATTTCTGGAAAGATGTGCCGGTTGTGGAGATTGTGTGCTGGATGAAACTGGTGGACTCTGTCCCATAAGCAGGTGTTCAAAAAGCCTGCTTAACGGTCCATGTGGAGGGTCGATGGGCGGTAAATGTGAAGTGTCGAAAGATATACCCTGCGTATGGAATCAAATATATGACCAGCTTGACAAACAGCAGAGAATGCATTTCATGGATGATATCAGGCCGCCAAAGAAATGGTCGGTAAGTACCGGAAGTACTCCACGTAGATTAGAACACAAACATCTGCAGAAGGAAGCGGAATAAATGGAACAATCAGTCAAGATTAAGGAAGACGTTTATTGGATTGGTGTGTTGGATCCGGACCTCGTTACATTTGACATAGTTATACCTACCAAATACGGTACAACTTACAATTCCTATCTGGTTCGCGGTGAAAAGGTAGCAGTTATAGATACTGTAAGGGCATATTGTGTTGACGAGTTTATTTCAAAAATAAGATCGTTAGTCAGGCCGGAAGATATAGATTATATAATTATCAATCACACAGAGCCGGATCATTCGGGCGGTTTGATCAGATTGATGGAGTTAGCGCCTAAGGCAATCCCTGTATTCTCCAGAGGTGCCAGAACTTTCGTGAAGAATATTTTGCACAAAGAATTTGATTACAGAGAGGTGAAAGCGGGTGACAGTATTGATCTTGGCGGTAAGGTATTAAAGTTCATATCCGCTCCATTTCTCCATTGGCCTGATACCATGTTTACGTACCTAGAGACCGACAAGATACTATTCCCGTGTGATGCGTTTGGTTCACATTATTGCAGTGATAAGAGATTTAACGATGAACTGGGTTCCAAGGAAGATGCATTTAGTGCATACGAATTTTATTATCATACGATATTAAGGCCTTTTAAACAGCATGTTATTAATGCCCTGGATAATATAAAGGATATTGATATAGAAATTATTGCACCCTCCCATGGCCCTATACTGAGAGAAAATATAGAAAAATATATTGATACTTATAGGGAATGGTCAGGAAGGACAAAAAGATATCCTGACAAAAAAAAGATTACAATTATATATGTTTCATCATACGGCAGCACAAAGAGAATGGCAGAGTCTATTTATAGAGGAGCATGCCTTCCTGACACAGATGTTTCACTTTTCAATGCAGCAGATACTGATTTGGAGGTTTTGCTTGAAGAGATCGAGGCCTCTGATGAGATTCTCCTGGGTACTCCCACACTGAATGCGAAGGCGCCAAAACCCATATTCGACATTATTTCAAGCCTTGTAACACTGAATATCAGGGGCAAGGCAGCGGCTGTTTTCGGGTGTTACGGCTGGAGCGGAGAAGCCGTACAGATAATTGAAGATATATTAAAGAGTTTACGTTTCAAGATAGTTGCTGAAGGTTGTAAGTTAAGGATGATACCTTCTGAGGAAGCGCTGAATGAATGTGAAGAATTTGGTAGAAAATGCGCATCAGCTATTTAATTCCCTGATTTCTGAATCATCAATGTCTTTGCATGTATGACGTGCAGGCAACCCTTCCGAAAATAAACAGACCATCAACCAAAGTTTTTCTTTTGATAATGTACCCCCTTCTTTATATTATATACCTTCAAATACTTTCACAAATCATCAGGAGTCTAAATCTTGCAGAAAAAGCAAATTGATTCAGAAGACAGAGATCTCACTTTGGATATAGTTGAGACTGCGATGGCAGAAGAACTCAAGGCAAGCGGCTTGTACAGGAAATTATCAGCACAGCTTGAAGACAAGGCCGCAAAGCTTAAGTTTGACGTAATGGCAGATGCAGAACAGAGACATTATGAGAAATTAAAAGAATGGTATGAGGCGAATTTTGGTAAAAGCCCTGAAGATAAAAAGATAAAAACATCTAAAGCCGTCAAAGTGAAGAGACCTGAAAAAAAGGCGGGCTATGAGGATGTAATAAAAATAATAATAGAGGCAGAGACAAATGCCTGCAAATTCTATGAACACGCTGCAAAGAAGACAAAAGACGAAGGTGCAAAAAAACTGTTTGAAGCGCTTATAAGAATGGAGAGCGCTCACGTTACGCAGTTCAAAGATGAATTTCGCGTAATAACAGAACCATCGCTCTGGTGTGCAGAGGAAGATATTCCATGGATGTTGGAGGTATAAGTAAATATCCTTGCCACATCTGCACTGTCAGGTGGAGGATGACGTCACGCTGAGCGGAGTCGAAGTGTTATCAACATTGAAATTCCTATGCATAAATTTGACAACCTGCCCGACTACGTCGTTCGGGCGGGCTGAAAGGGGATATACTATAAATTATGTGGGAAAGAATTGTAGATGTTATAAATGAGGGGAAAAAGTTTATCATAACAACCCATCTTTTTTCTGAAGGTGATGCGATCGGTTCTGAGCTTGCACTTAAGCGTTTTCTATGTAATTTGAATAAAGAGGCCGTAGTAGTAAACAACGAATTACTGCCTCCTGTTTACAGTTGTTTTGATCCTGACAAGGATGTTAAGTTTCTGAAAAGTAAAGATGATAACATTAACCTTAATGATTTTGATGCTATATTTATGGTTGATGTGGCTGCTTGGGGACAGTTGGGTGATTTTGCAGACATGATCAAGGCCAGCCGGATTACTAAGATATGTATAGATCATCATCCAACGAATCCCGGTTATGCTGATATAAATGTTATAGACAAAGACGCATCTTCTGCCGGAGAGCTGATATATGACCTGATCACACATATGAATGGTGAGCTTACACTGGAAGTGGCCACTCCTTTATACCTTTCAATTGCAACTGATACAGGGTGGTTTAAATTCAGTAATACAAGTGCAAAGGCTTTTAAGGCTTGTTCTGCTTTAATAGAGGCCGGGGTTAAATCCCAGATAATATACGAAAAACTGTATCATAATAAACACGTAAGCTATTTGAAGTTACTAAACCTTATGCTTGGTACCTTAAGTTCAGAATGTGACGGGCAGCTGGTATGGACAAAGATTACGAAGAAGATGATTAAATCATCTGGTGTAGAGTTCGTGGACACGGATGTAATTATTGATCTTATCCGTGCAGTAAATAAGGTGGAGGTTGTAGTTATTTTCAAGGAACTGGGAGAGAGAAAAACAAAGGTGAGTTTTCGTTCAAAACACACGATAGATGTAAGTAAATTAGCATCCGATTTTGGGGGTGGTGGCCACGTGCGTGCCGCCGGAGCATCACTGGAAGAACCAATAGATACGGTTATTGGAGACGTCGTATCTGTAGCAAGTGAATTAATAGAGGAAACCTCAGCCTGTGTCTCTTCGGGCAGTAGTCTCACATAGTAGCATTTGAGAGAAGATTAGAAACTCAATTCATATTAAGGAGGTTGTTAAGATGGCTAAATGGGAGTGTTCTGTTTGCGGTTATATATATGATCCGGAAAAAGGAGATAGTATTAATGGTATTCCACCTGGTACTGCTTTTGAAACATTGCCGGATGACTGGGTTTGTCCGGCATGCGGCGCAGGCAAAGATGCATTTGAAAAGATAGAAGAATGAGACTTAATAACAAGAGGGTAATTATTAAAAAATCAATACTATTGACTCAATCAGTCCATTGTTGAGATATTGCTATCAACTTTTTACCCAGCTTATGGAAGCAAATTAAGTTTTACAATTTGTACTATTTCACTGAGAACTTGGCTCGCGGAATTCTGAATCAAATAATCCGCATATTTATCATAGGGAGTAGGAGTCCAGTTGATAATTGCTAGTTTGGCTCCTGCTTCTTTCGCCTTTACAGGTAAATAGGCTGCCGGCTGTATTTCCAGGGAGGAGCCGATAACAATGAAGAGTTCTGAAGAATTTACCATCCTTATGGCCATACGCGCAATATTAGGTGCGATATTTTCTCCGGGAAAAACTGTATCCGGCTTCAATATGCCCTGACAATAATCACAATAAGGCACTATTGTTCCTTTTGCTATAGACTCATAAACAATTTTGCAGTCATATTTTTTTCCGCAGTCCAGACAAGAGATTGAATGAAATGTTCCATGGATTTCAATAACAGCTTTAGAGCTATTACCAGCTTTTTGATGAAAGCCATCCACGTTCTGGGTTATAATTCCTCGCAGGAGTTTCATTTTCTCTAGCTCTGCAAGGGCAAAGTGTGCATGATTTGGTAATGCATGCTGTATAATTGTATAGAATTCAGCACATGCTTGCCAGCATCTTCTTCTACTCTCACTGTTATTTACAAAATTCGATATGTAGGAATCCGTTATGCTATATTTCCCCCAAAACTGTCCATTCGTACCCCTATAATCAGGGATGCCCGATTCAGTACTAATACCCGCTCCTGTAAGGAAAACCGGGTGAATGCTGTTTGATATTGCCGTTGCCAATTTCTTCATTACTAAACTCATTTTATATTCTTCCAATAAAGAGCGGCACTTCTGTGTCGCTTATATTCGCGTAATGTTTCCTCCGGACGAACTGCTCGATTTAGATCCACCGCAAATAGCCGTGGAAATTTTGTAGCAAAGTAAGGTAGCTTAAGGGGCAAAATGAATAAAGTAATTGTAACATTAAAAGCAATAGTTAAAATGGGAATTCCATGGGGTGCTAAAATAGGAGCAATCAGTAACCACAAAAGAATGCCCAAGCAGGTACCAAGCATGGAATACAAAAAACAGGGAATATTAAATGCAATAAAGAAACCGCCAAGAGCAATAGCAATAGGCACACTGGTAAAACCATGAAGTCCGAGTTGGTTAAGGTTTAGTCCTTCTTGACCCATCAGTAAGTATACAGTTATGAGACTTAAACTTCCACCTACAAGGGCAAATAAGGCCGATGTCTTGGAGTAGAGCAAGATACCGGTGAAAAATATCCCAATAATAATGGCACGGTTGAATAACCAATTTCCCAAAGAGAACCATTCTTTAGATTGGAAGATTCTCTCTTGTACGTTTGTCATGTCTAAAGTACTTATGTTTAGGTGGATAAGCTCAAAGGAATTCTTAGGCAACAGCCCAAAGACATATGCATAACTAATAGACAAAAGAAAGATTACCACAAAAGGAATACTAGTAATAGGTAGATTCACTTTACTGTCACTGATGATATTTCTCAGAAGGATTGCATAAAAGGTAGAAAGACCGGACGCCAGGATTAGAATGGGTATACTAACATAACTCAGTGGCCAGAAAAATGGCCAGATTAATCCTAATAGAGCTCCGTTATAACCAAATAAACCATTCTCTATGTAGACTGACTTTTGTCTGAAAATGAAAGCCGTAAGCGTTGCAACGGCACTCCCAATGAGGCAATGTGGTACAATAACCCACCAACTGAATGCGAAGGCCACAAGAAATAAGAATCCAGACAAAGGGCTACAACAAAAGAGTATTTGTCCCACACCTTTAAATGTTGTATTAATGAATCTGAAGCTTTTGTTGTTATTAAGTATTCTCTCTTTTTCTCGCAGCCAATTAGTAGATAATTTAATAAAAACTAAAGGGTTAAGCATATATTGAAATCAGTAGTATCCGATTAGGTTTATTTTCGTTTTTTAGTAAGAAGTCTTCGCGGTACTCGTTCCAGTCTGCGAACATCCTGGGTTGTCTCCGGTCGTTTTACATATTCAGACTTACCATTATTGAGCAATACGATACCCGGCCTAGGAAAAATAAACTGCATCGACTGGGAGAAATTGTAGGCGCCTGTATTTTTTACCACCAACATATTCCCCTTTTGCAGAGGTGGCAAACGCATACTCTGTCGTAATACATCTATCTGCATACAAAGAGGTCCACATATGGTCGCTTCTTCTACCGATACACCGGCGCTGTGTACAGGAGATATATCATGTTTAAAATAAAATGCTGTGGGCAAGAGATTTACACCAGCATCAACTATAACAACTTTAGAGCCAGTTGCTGAGCGTTTTGTTGACACTACTGTAGTGAACAAAAACATACACTCGTCTACAATAGATCTCCCCGGCTCTAGAATAAGTCGAGGATTGCCTACGAATTTATCTAAGCTTTTTATAAGTGGATTACACACGGCATCTGCATATTGTTCATAGCTGGGACAAGTGGTGATTCCAGGCATAAGGTGTTTATGGAGTGTATTAGGAGATGCATATCCACCTCCCAGGTCAATAAACTCAATTTCTATATCAAACTCATTCTCTAGACTTACTCCCAACGTGACTAGATTATTAATTAAATTAGCGTAAATGTTAGGATCCGCAAGATAAGTACCTGCATGACAGTGAAGCCCAGTGACTTTCAACCACCCTGTATCTGTAGCCTTTCGACATGCATCAACTACCTGTCCACACTCATAGTTAAAGCCAAATTTGTCCCATGTGGGACAGTTTAGCTGCATATTAACTCGAAGGCCAATTTCGACAACCTTATTGGAACGGCGTGCCACTTCTTCTAGTTGATAAAGCTCATTGAAGGAATCTACATTAATAATGGAACCGTTATTGACAGCTCTTGACAGGTCTGGTAAAGGTTTGTAAGGACCATTAAAGATAATCCTGTCTCCTGGTATTCCTAAATCTTCTGCAATATCATATTCAAAGCCGGAAACTACCTCTGCCCATGCCCCCTCCTGTGCTAGAATGGCACACACTGCAGAAAGATAATTGGTTTTGTAAGAATATGCAATCATTGTGTTAGGATAACGCGAAATAAACGCATCTCGAAATTCTCTAAATCTATCCCTTAATATCTTTTCTGATATAACATAAAGAGGTGAACCGTATTCTTCTAAAAGATTTTCTACCGAAAAACCATCTATCTCGTTAAAAGGCATTGAATCAAGAACCATACCTGCATGCTTTCCAAGGGAAAATGGCGAATGAAGTGTTACCATTGGCTTTTCGTAAATGTACTTGGTTTTTTTAGCCATTGTGAATCAATCTCCTAGATGAAGTTAGGGAAAAAAATGTATGTATATCACAAGCTATGTCTTTCGTATTCCTAATGTACATATGACCTGTTTTATATTTCATGCTAGCCATAGGAGCTTTACCCATAGCCAATTTTATGGCTTTTAAAGGTAGATTTTGTCCAATCTTAGCAGCAAGATAAATCCAAGAAGGAAAACAAGGTTGTAACCTTATAAGGTTATAAGAGTAACTGATTACATCTTTTTTAAATGTTAACTCTATTGGTCCTGTCCACTTAAAATGTTTAACTAATTTTTTGGTAAAGTCTATAAGTTCTTTGGCCACGACAGATACTACAATCCAAGGCGCACCTTGATCTGTTAAAACCAGCTTCTTAATGACAACCATACCATATAATTTACTGTTTTCATCTGCCAGTGTAGTGAGTGAATATTCCTCTCCATTTATATACTCCTGTATGCATATCGGATCATTACTAAATTGAAAATAAGAACTAACAAAAACCTCTGCCTCATTAATGTCATGAGCCTTATAGTTCTCTGCTACACTTTTAATGATTAGCGGAAAGCGTAGAAAAGAAACCTTTTTCGCCAAATTCCGTTTATCAGAAATGAATATATAAGGTGGAATTTTGACACGATTATAAGATACAAAAGAAAAAACCTTCGGATCAAGAATATTTATAACTTCATCCATCTGAGGAGTAATGATTTTTATTTTTCTACGCTTAAACCTCTTTTTCAATGCCGCAAAGGCAGGCACCTCCTCGGGTATGGCAGGGATGACTACTTCTAAACCGCTTTTTTCTTTAATCCTAATAATTTCCTCAAAAAGGCTATCCTTATTCTGTAACGGGTTGTCAATCAGATGGACTTCATCGAATATATCCTTAGTGTAACATCCAGGGGATAATGGGTCGTAACTAATACCAAGAACCTTGATATTTTTGTTTAATTTCAGGCATTTAGCTATACCTAATCCTGACATCGGATTGTCAGAAATATCAAGACCTGTTATTCCGACACATAAGTTCTTCATTAGTTACCTCTTTTTATACTATGGTACATTAAACTTCCTCTTGTAGCAAGATTACCCAGGGTTTCAAAACTGCAAATGTGTTCTTCAACCGTACGCACAAAAATGGTTCCAAGTTTACATTCCCGAAATGGTGTTACTTTTTTCCCCAACAACAATTTAACTGCTGCAAGTGGTAAATTCTGACCTGCTGCTACTGTCAGATATACCCATGCAGGAAAACGGGAGTTAATCTCCAAAAGGTACATTTTACCAGATGAGGACTCTTTAATTAATTCCAATTCTAAAGGGCCAACCCATCCCAAGGCCTTTATAATTCTATCTGTTAATGATAATATACTCTTGTCTCCTATAGTTATACCTGCGCAACCCTTACCTTTTTCTGTAAGAGCAATTTTTTTCATTGCAACTTTGCCAATAATATTAGATTTTTCATCTGCCAGTACTGCTACGTTGTATTCTTCTCCTGGTATAAACTTCTGCAATAAGAGAGGGAGACCCCACTCTCTGGACAGTCTATCAAAATAAACTTTTGCTGTTTCCAGCGAATTTATCCTACGAGCATCTGTAAAGGACCCTTTCAGAACAGAAGGGTATCCAATGGTCTTGTCATGTTGTATGTCCTTAAATTCGTATATTATCCTAGACTGAGGTGTGTCAAAGTTATGTTCTTTGCAAAAGTTTGCAAGCATTTGTTTCGAACTGATATGAACCTTCGCCCTGTCGGGTATCAACATTTTAATTCCCATATTCCTCAATCTGGATTTTAGAGACGAATACAACATTACCTCAGCATCTAGGGAAGGAATGATTATGTGCAATTTGGCGAGTTTATTTATTTCTATCAACCGACTTAGTAATGGCGCTTCACCTTCTGATGGGTATGGTACTATATAGACCTCGTCTAGTATGGAATTATCATAGGCGCCAGTAGATAGAATGTCGTACGTCAACCCAATAATCCTGATCCGATACCGGGTATATTGGACTCTTGAATTGCTCTACTTATACTCAGGCCTGGTCCTGGATTGTTATTTGCGTTAAGTCCTGTAATAGCGATGTTAATCATCTTCATTCGGTACAATTAGGCCCATTTCCATCAAATTGTCATAGAAGTTACGAAAGTCACTGAGGAATTTTGATGAGCCAGTACCATATCTTCTTGCCACTGCTTTGACTATTACAGTAATTGGCTTATTTTCTCTCATCATCGAATATATATATAATCCCGTTGAATTAAGAAAATAAATATGGCCAAGATTTGAATCAAATATAAAACCCTGATCGTTATCAGAGGGTTCGAGAACTATATGGTCTGGAACTCTATATTTGATTAAAGAGTCTACTTCGCTAATATGTGCTTCACAAAACGTAAATCCTTCAATAGCTAGGTTGCGACAGTTCCGTTTCCCCTTTTTTACAAAAGAGCATCTTTTCTTTCCCATTAAATCCTACTCAATTTCAAATTTATAGCTACTTAATCCCTGATATCCCTTCAAGTGAGCTGGCATGGTAAGGATTAATTTCAAGTGCCTTAACAAAAGACTTCTTGGCCTCGGAATAATTCTCATTTCTTAGGTAGCTCCACCCCAGACCATTGTGAGCATCTACCCAATCACTGTGTGCTTTGCTAACTTTATCGAACGCATCTATGGCCATGTCATAATTGCCCATGTTATACCAGCACCACCCAACAGTCAATCTAACAGCGCTGGCTGTAGGGTCTTTAGAAAGTACCTTTTCGAATTCCTTTATTGCAGCATCAAACTTCTTTTGGGCGTAATTCAGATAGCCCATACCCTTTACAGCGTCTGTATCATCTGGCATATTAGATAATGCTGTTTGGAAGGCTTCTCCTGCTTCGGGGTACCTGAGTTGATTATAGTAAGTCCATCCCAGTGTGTTGTATAGCTCCCACATACTCTCTTCCTCAACCATTTCTTTCAGTTCATCGTCAAAAATATAAGCAGGATAGATACCTATCGCTGTGCGGAAGGTTTCGACAGCCTTATCCTTGATGCCGTTCTTTAAGTAACTCCAGGCCAACCCATCATAGGGACCAACAAGGTATGGGTTAATCGTTATCGCAGCCTGAAATTCTTTAATCGCGGTTTCATAATCTCCAATCTCATTATAGCACCATGCCAGGGTGTTTTGGGCATCATATTGGCCCTTCAGGAGACCAAGAGATTTCCTTAATGCTTCAATAGATTTTTCATATTCCCTGTTGTTGTAATATACGAATCCTAAACCACGCAAGGCGTCAACATTATCTGGGTCATCTGAAATGGTTGTTTGAAACTGTTCCATTGACCCTTCGTAATTACCCTTCCAGTAATTACACCAACCTATGCCACTTCGTGCCCGCCATTTTTCTTTATCCGGGAATTTTCCCGTGGTGTCGGCTATTGTCTCTTCAAACACTTTGATAGCTTCATCATATTTTCCCTGATAGAAATGTGCCCATCCAAGGTTAAAACTGCCAAACCTTGCCGCTTTTATGGCTGCGAGTCCGTTGTTGGCGTCAGCGTAATATGGGTATTTTTTCAGGCACATCAGAAAACTGGCTTTGGCTTCTTCTAAATCTTCCTTGAAAAAGTAACACCATCCCAAGCCATCCCAGGGATCGCACCATGTAGGATTCTCTTCAGCCACTTTTTTAAATTCTGCTATTGCCTTATCGTATTCCTTAATACTTAAGAAACTCCAGGCTAATGTACCTCTTGCATTACTGACTACGAGGAATTCTCCGGCTGTCCCAGGGAAACTTGTATACTCCTGAATCGGTAGGGATTCTTCTTTTATGGAAAGGCTCTTATTGAGGGATTTGATAGAATTATCATAGTCCTTTAACTGATAATATGCATACCCTAGACCTTGCAACGCCTCTGCATCCTCTGGTTTCTTTTTTGCAGAAGTGGCAAAAACATCTTTTGCCTTTTCATATTGCTTGGTATTGTATAATCTCCAGCCTAAATATTTAAGAAGAGCATACCATCCATCCTCGGCAGTTAGCGCTGCTTCGAATTCATCATCAATGGATGGGTAAATGCTTACAGCGGTATTATAGTTCTTTAATGATTTTACTTTATCTCCGGTTTTGTAATACACATGGGCGATTCCGTTATATGGATCTGCAAGGTAGGGATTGATCCTCATAGCGCCTTTAAAGCCCTTTATTGCCTTTTCGTAGTTATCTAGCCGATAGTTAGCCCAGGCCATCATTGAAACAACATCTGCTTGTCCGGGAAAGATTTTAAGACTCTTCTCTAAGGTTGTAATGGCCTTTTCGTATTCATCCTTCCTGAATTGAACGTAGCCCAAACCCTTTAGAGCATCGGAATTCTTAGGAAGGAGCTTGAGTGTTTTTTTGAATATTTTTTCCGCCTTACTATAGTCTTCCTTCCAGTAGTAACTCCACCCCAGACCACCATACAAAGACCACTTTTGATCCTTTGGAAAACGGTTACTTTTATCATCAATTACCTTCCTAAATTGCTTTATGGCCTCATCATAATTTCCCGCATTGTAATAACTCCATGCTATGTTGGACATTTGGTATCTCCATGCATTTACTCTTCTCAATCCATCATTAGCAGAGACATGCTTGGGAAGCAGCTTTAGCGCCTCTCTAAACGATTTGTCTGCCTCTAAATACTCTTTTTTCCAGTAATAACACCACCCCATTCCATCATGTGCGTTTGCCCAGTCAGGGTGTTTTTCTGCTATCGGTTTTAGCCCGTCAATGGCAGTGTCATATTCCATCAGGTAGAGATGGCTCAGCCCTTTCATCATCTTGGCATCATCGGCATCTGGATGCTTGGAAATGAATTCCTGCAAATCTTTAATAGCGTCTTTATATCTCCGCGTCCTTAAGTATGTAGAGGCAACACCCTTTACGGCCTCTTCATTACCCGGATCTTTAACCAATGCCTTTTTAAAGTTGGTTTCTGCCTCTACATACTTAAGCTGATTGTAATATCCCCATCCCATAGCAGTATAAAGATCCCACCACTTTTCCTTTTTTAGTACGTCCAGGATCCTTGTTTCCATTCGTGGTGACAAATACAGGTAATCCTTAAGTTTTCTCCGGGCTTCTTCTTTTTTCTCACTGCTATAGTAACTCCATGCCATACCATAGTGTGCGCTAGTAAAGGCGGGATAAATATCAATTACCTTCTGGTATTCCTTTACCGCCTTATCATATTTGCCAAGTTCATGAAGATTTTCACCTATAGTGCTTAAAATATCTGATTGCAGGGGAAGGAGTTTCAAGGAGCCACGTAAGGCTTCTATTGCCTTCTCGTACTTTTTGCCTTTGTAGCGGCTATATCCCAGTCCCTTAAGGGCGTCAGCGTTTTCGGGTAAGTGTTTTAAGGACTTATTGAATGCATTCTCCGCCTCACTATATTCCCCGTTCCAGTAATAACTCCACCCCAAACCACTATGCAAAGACCATTTTTCGCTTTTTGGAAAACGGTTACTTTTATCATCAATTACCTTCCTAAATTGCTTTATGGCCTCATCATAATTTCCCGCATTGTAATAACTCCAGGCCGTATTAGAGTTTTGGTATCTCCATGCATTTACCCTTCTCAGCCCATCGTTAGCAGAGACATGCTTTGGAAGCAATTTTAATACTTCTCTAAAAGACTTGTCTGCTACTAAATAGTCTTTCTTCCAGAAATAACACCACCCCATTCCGTCATGGGCATTTGCCCAGTCAGAGTGCTTCGTCACAACCTGCTCTAGCTGAGATATAGCATCATCATACTGTAAGTTGTAGAGGTAACTAAGCCCCAGCATGAGTCTTGCTTCATCCTCCTCTTGGTTGTCCTCGAGAAAGGCTCGCAGGTCTTCTATGGCCTGACTGTACATCGCCATCTTAACTTTCACATAGGCCTGACCCCTTCTTGCATCAGTGTCTTTAGGGCGCTTTCCCAGCGCTTTGGTAAAGAAATAATCTGCATCTGTATATTGAAACTGATCGTAATACCCCCATCCCATAGTGGCATAAAGATCCCACCATTCTTCACGTTCAATCATCTCAATGAGTTTAGTATCCACAAGCTGAGGATACAACCTCAGGGCCTCTCTATATTCACTTTTGGCGTCTTTTTTATTACCAGTCTTGTAGTAACACCAGGCAAGCCCGCTGTGCAAATATGAGTCTAACGGGTTTTCCTTGATGGCCTGTTTAAAATGCTTTACTGCTTCATCATATTTATTCTCCTTATAGTGTTTCCATGCATCATCCTGTGCCTTGGCAAGAACTATCCTTTTAACAGTAGTGGCACCTATGTCTGCACTATACAGGTATGGATTGAGCTTTTTTGCCTTATCAAAGGAGTGACGAGCCTCTTCATATTTCTCTAACTTCGTATAGTTCCACCCTAAGTCAACATATGGGTCAGCCCAATTATCGAAACTGGCAGTCAAGCTATGCAGTGTTTTTATCGATTCTTCAAACCCACCAAGTTCGTAATAGCTTTTAGCTAGTAAAAGCCTAACACGAGTTAATTCTGGCTTCCTCTTTGCCACTTTCTTGAGAAAGTGGATAGCCTTGTTATATTCTCCAAGTTGAAAATAACAGAATCCCATTCCCTTCATACCATCAGCATCCGCGGGGAATTCCATGTAATAACGTTGAAATGACTTTAGTGAGTTTTCATAATCAGCAATTTTGTAGTAACTCCATCCAAGACCAGCGTAGGCAGAGTATTTAGAGGAATCCAGATAGAGAAGGGTTTTGAATTCCCTGATTGCGTCATAAATCCACCCTTTCATGACGTAACACCATGCCATACCCTCGTGGGCATCAAGGCTGCGGCTGTCCAAGCAGTAAAGGGCATTGAATGCCTCTAGCGCCTTATCTGTTTTACCCTCTTTAAAATAACTCCACCCTAACATACCCATAGTGGATGTTGCGTCAGGTCTTAGGGCTATTGATTTTTCTAAGGTCTTTGTAGAATTTTCATAATCTTTTGCCAGAAATTGGGCAGTACCTATCCGTTCTTTGTTCCTGGCACTCATATAATTACAACCACTGGAGAAGATCAATAATATAGTTAGGAAAATTAATCCACAGTTTCTTGGAACAATACGATATGCTCGCGTCAAAACAGTAAATATGGCATTCATAACTTCTCTCCTTTGCTTATTTTATTGTTCTAAATAATGGTCTAATATTAATCTGGCAATTAAATTTGTGAAATTGTCATATATTTATCAGGTTGATATATATGATTTTATGGCATGGTAGATGTCATCTAAACAATTGCCGGGTTAATATGTAAAATATCTGTGATATGGTAATCTTAAAAACTAAACTCAAAGCCTACGGCCATGAGAAATGCATCGCTGGGATCGCCACTTTTATCCTTCGGAAGAACAGGGCTCTGGCCCAGATCACCTCTTGCCAGCAAGTCTCCTCTTACTTCTCTGTAATACTTTCCAGGGAAGAAAAAGCCTCCTTGCATGTTTACTGAGAGGTGTTTTGTTATAGCATAACTTGTAAAGAAATCGATCTCGTGTCCAAGCTCGGAAGGCAATCTTTCTACCTGGCCGGAGCCATTGAGACCATAACCCGCTTCATCCGCATGCATTTTCCAATAGTCTATTGACATGTACATCTTGTCTATGGGAAAAATCTCTACACCTACATTAGTGAAAATAACATTTTCAATTACAAACGGATCATTAAAGACACCCGGCCTGTCAATCCCAAAGTTAAATAAGCCGTGCTGAAGAAGGTGCTTTCAACGGCAGAAACACCAACGCCAATTTTTACGCCGCAGATTTCATGGTAAAGGAAGGGAGGAATTCCATACAGCC
>JAANXD010000044.1 GCA_018263435.1 Candidatus Scalindua arabica
AGTTAAGGTAAATTCACAGGACGTACATGGTTTTACTGAGTTAATAAATACCATAAAAGATTCATCTAATGGAATAGTCACTTTGCAGGTTAAAAGAGATGATGTTACAAAATATATAAAATTAACAAAATACGGGGAAGATACAGTCAAAGAATTCTCAGAAAGTATCTTTCCTCACTACGGATTGATTGTAGATTCAACGGTCGAAGATTTCCCAGCCAGGAAAATGGGTATAAAACCAGGCGATACTATTACATCAATAGACGGCGAAAATGTTACAGAATGGAATCAACTCTTAACATTAGTTACAGCCAGCCAGGGCAAAGAATTCGAGATTTCGTGGATGCATAACTATGAAACGTTTACCAGGACAATCATACCCAGGAAGAATGAAAAGGATGCGCAAGGTTCGATAGGGGTTAAATTCAAAGAAAAGAAGATAACAAGAAAATACGGTTTAGCTAAAGCATGTGTGGTAGGTACGCATAAAACTGTTGTGAATATCAAAAGGATTTATATGACCATACAGGGTTTTGTTTCTAAGAAATTATCAACAAAGGCATTAGGAGGCCCTGTACTGATAGCTCAAGCCTCTTATGAATCTGCCAAATCCGGGATTGGCAAGCTCATGTATTTCATGGCTATCATCAGTATAAACCTGGCAGTGATAAACATATTACCAGTCCCTGTGCTGGATGGTGGACATCTTCTGTTTCTTGGCATTGAAAAGATCAAGGGGTCTCCAATAAGTGAGAAAACAATGGCAATTGCGAACTACATCGGTTTTGCATTAATAATATCCCTTATGATCTATGCCACCAAGAATGATATTATGCGGTTATTTAATATACTTTAGAATTGGAATCCAGCCAGGGCGGACGTGGACGCCTCTCGAAAGAGAGGATCATATCCTTACTTTGCTTTCGCAAGGAATCCAGCTAATGCAAACTTGTAGACAGGACCTACCATAAATGTAGGGGCTGTTTCCCAAACAGCCCTAAATAAAAATGGTTCGTTTGGGAAACGAACCCTACACGTGATCTAAACCATACGTTCTGCCTCATTTCCAAGTTTAACAAGCGCTCTCTCCAATGATGCCCGGTACTCCTCCACATCAGACTTTTCCAGCTTAGGCGGTACCACAATAGGATCTCCATAGAAGATCCTCGCTTTAGAAAAAGGTTTGGGTACACAAAATCTGTCCCAGCTTGGAAGCTCCCAATACTTTGCCAGATATATCATTACCGGAATGATAGGATATTGCGTCTTCTGCCCTAATAGTATTGCTCCTGATTGAGCAACAAATCTGGGGCCTTTCGGACCATCGGGTGTTATTGCCAAAGATATCGATTCCTCTTTTATCTTCTTTATCATTTTCAGCAACGCCTTTGCACCTCCCCTGGTTGTAGACCCCCTGGCAACACCATAGCCTAACCTCTGAACAATCTGTGCAATATATTCACCATCACGATGCTGGCTTATCAAAACTTTTATGTTACGGTTCCTACCTACATATGCCGGAAGCAGCATGTGTGCATGCCAGAACGCATATATCGCATGTTTACCCTGACGCTCGAGGTTTTGCGAATAACCATCCGGAATTTCTTTAATACTTATTGTACTAAACAAAAACCTGATAATAGTAGAACCAAGAACACCTACCAGGAAATACTTAATACTTTGTAAATTCATTCTTTTTAATTAAGGGATTTAAGAATTGAGGAATTCAGAGAATTCAATTTATGATCTCAATTGTAGGGCTCGTTTCCCAAACGAGCCGCATAATAAAAGACTGTTTGGGAAACAGTCCCTACTTTTTTTGATCTTATAACTCCTCAATATTATAATTCCGAATTAATTGACAAAAGGAGTACGCATCTTTTGCATGCAATATCATCACTTTCGCAAAAATCCTTAAATATCTGCAAAAGCCCCTGCTGACGTCTTGCCGTATTCACCACGTTTCTTTTCTGTGTATCTTTACCCAGGATTCTATAGTTCATAAACCTGGTAATATTATTAGGTGATAATTTTGAATGCAGTTTATAAGCTTTAAACAACCTCTCCTCTAATACCGCATCATTCATTTTTCGTGCGTATGCCAGTAATACCGGAATAATTATATTAATGAAAATGACGGAAGACCGTTCATTACCAATCAGCCTTTCCCTGCTCTTCAACCTTCTCCCTCCAAATATATAATAATATGACCAGTAGTCATCAAATAACTCTAAAAAGATAGACTCTGTTTTCTTAATGATAGCCTTGGCTCCTTCTTTGCCACTCTTGCTATTAACTCTCAGCCCAAAAGACTTTAATATTACCCTGAATATCCCGGTTTCAAAATTTTCTGCCAGGAGACGGCTGATCGCGGCAATCCTCCTTGTAGGATAATTACCCGGCCGGGAATACTTAAAACTCCATAACCCCCCATCCATCGGTTTATTTTCAATATCATTTTTAATTACAGACCATATCTGTTCAACGTCATTGATATATTCAAGAGAATACTTATCTTTTGCACTTTTGTATCTGGACATCTGGCTCGGCAAAAGACCTGACATGCCGAATAATAGTGCCTGTATCTTCCGGCTTCTTTCCTGTATGGAAGCATCCGATGGTATTAACCTTTTTATTTCATTTATTGAGACAATAGTCCCCAGATGTTTGAATTGCTCTTTATTATTCTTATAACCAAGTGATTCCATAATTGCTTCATACAGAACCTGCTCAAAAGTCTGTGTATTCAGGCGTTTTTCAAATCTGCCGGCCTTAACCAATATCCTTTCATCACCTGCATAATCAAGAAAGTGTCCAATCCATTTATCATCAAGTGAGATTGTACTCAGTCTCTTCTGGCAAGGCCCGGCATTAGCGCTGCCGGTGTGTGGATAATTCTCGATATCTATCATATCGGCAAGTTTGTCCAATTTATATTTCAGGTAATTATAAAGCTCTAACTGCGGAACCAGCCGGTTCTTTAATTTGATATATTTATTCTTCCTGTCATTCCACATAAAGACATGCAGGCACACACCTTCATACTCCTTTTGTTTACTGTGCCCATGGCGTATCCAATCACCCGAACAGACATGTATCTCAACATCCCCCTTTACAACACCCTTTCCTTCTAAAAGGATTTCAGCGTCCTTGAAATCAGGGCCTTCCTCCAGATTCCACAGGCCGGTTGAAATAACCTCCACCCTCAATCCATCCTCAGTATACAGTTTGTCCTTCTTAAAAAGCTGTTCAGACCATATACACTTTACTAACTGCTCCTTAATCTTCTTTCCATTTGCACTATACCTGAGGTCGCTGTCTTCTTTAACCCCACAATATCGCCTTACACTCTCACGATAATGCAGAGTACAGAAACTATCAGAATAATCATTATTCTCAATCATCAAAATCCTCCCTGATTTTGTAATACTATTAAATGTTCCTACACAACTTTCCTCTTACTTATCACCATCGCTATTAGTAACTGTACCAATATACCTGCGATTCCATTCATTACTATGTCTCTTATATCAAAAAACCTGTTAGGCAGTATCCATTGAATCACTTCATCACCGGTACCAAAAACAAATACAATAAGTGAGGATAAAAAATATATAGATCTGTTATTTATATCATGTGTAATGGCCACGTAGACCAAAGCGCTGAGAATTCCGTATTCAATAAAATGGACCTGTTCCTCAGGCAATTCAAGAATATAGATAATAAGCCCGTATAAACAACATATAAATGAAAACCACAAATACTGGCTCACACTATAACGTTCACGGTTACTAATGATATGAGCTAAGACAAGAGACAATATTATAAGGAACATTACACTAACACTCAGGTTCAAGTAGAGCCCTAATGTTGCTTTTAGAAAAATTAAGATGGGCCGCATTATGTAAAGCGTTGAGTAAATGAGCGTAACGTAACAACCTATCAAAGACCATACAAATGACTTGCTTCTGAACCATTTATGATGTCCTTCTGTGCTTTTTACATACATTTAAACAAAAGGTAATAAAAACAATTATCAAAATCAAGCAGTTTAATTTGCAACAGAGAAAGAGAGGAAAGAGGCTGGAAGTCAATTTGTGATCGAGGTATGTTGGAGAATTTCTTATTCTTTCAACCAGAAGTCTAATTCATCCGTGATCTTGTCATAATCACCGACATTAAGGCTGAGTAGATTGCGCAGATGTGTCATTGTACCTACGTCTTCTCTCAGGAATTTAAATCCCAGATTATTCTTGTGTATGTGTGTAAGCTCAGCTTCAAATAACAACTTAATATCAGAAGAGTGAAGATAGATTATTAATGTACAGATGTCTTTCATTTTCATAGAAACTTGATCTTTAAAGCTTAATAATGCTCCTCTTAAAGACAAATCTAACAGATCACCTTCATAAATATTGTCATTGAACTCTATTTGAGTCTGGGCTGTAAATTTAATACGGCTGAAATATCGTTTTTCATCCATTTTCATATTCTCCAATAAATGCCTTGCTTGAACAATATATTTACGGAAAGGCTACCACTGAAGAGGAATGTTTTCAAGACAAATTTCTATTTGTACTATTGAAACAATTTATATTAGAATAGTACAACTTATGAACCACCATCCCGAAAATAGCCCGGAAATAGCTGAAATATACAAAGAACTCGAAGCAGAGCTTGCGGGTATCGATCCCGGCTGTAATGCCTGCGGTACATGTTGCCATTTTGACGAATTTAACCATGTATTGTATGCTTCAACAATTGAAACAGAATACATCCAGGAAAATGTAGAAGTACCGCCTTTTGACCCCGCCCAGGGAACATGCCCATTTCTTATAGACAATAAGTGCACAATAAGAGAACACAGGGCACTTGGATGCAGGGTCTTCTTCTGCAACCCTGCTTACAAAGAAACCTTACAGGAAATATACGAAAAATATTATACGATGATCAAGGATTTGGCTGTAAAGAATCAAACCGAATGGATCTATGCGCCTATGATGAAACTACTCAAGAAGGAATACAAATAATGTAAGGGCGTACCCGCCCGAACGACGCAGTCGGGCAGGTTACCATCCCCGGACAAACTGCACCGAGGACATTACGCCCCTACGTAGTGGCAAAAAGCGACGAATGCCTGATTGATTCAATATGGAAAAATCAACTCATCTTTTTCATAAGAAGATAATTAAGAAGAAGTCTTCAAGTGCAGAGCAGAGGAAGACAAAACAGAAGAAGAGTACCAAGGCGGAACTCAAAAAAGAGTTCATAAACCATTGCAGGAAAGCCATAGAACATATCCAGATATTCAACCACATTTCAATGGTAAACGAGAAAGTAACCCACCTGAACACAGCCATAACACACCTGGAAGAATGCCTCACCCACAGACCCGGCAATCACCTGCTCCGCAACCAGATGAAAATATGCAAAAATGAACTTATCTCCCTGAAAGAAACCGGCAAACGCTCATCCGACAATACAGTTGAAATATTATTTACAGCAGATTTGTTTTAGCTTAAAAAAACTTGCAGGAAATAAGTATCTTGATCGTCATACGGAAACAAAACCTTACAGACAAAAATAAAATCGTAAATCTCAAATCGTAAATCCTAAATCCATTAACACCCCATACCTCAAACCCCTTGAGCTTATACTGCAGATTGGAAATCTCAATTTCTCCATTGTTCTCCACATAATCATTGCCCCTGCCAGTAAGACGTCTGCACGTTTTGGTTCGATGCCTACCTGCTCGCGCCTTTCAGCAACCGTCATGGACTTCAGGTCTTCAACCATTTGTTGCAAATTTCCCTTAGACAAATGAACTCTTTCTACTTCAGCAGCATTAAACGTCTCTTGCTCCAGATGCCAGGTAGCAAGCGTAGTCGCTGTGCCGGCTACAGCAAGCATTTGCATATCTGCCGGAATAGAACTACGCCAGCCCGCAAGTTCTTCCAGCTTATTATCTATTTTATCAAGACATTCTACAAATTCTTCATCAGTTACAGGATCTGACTTAAGATATCTCTCCGTAAAACGCACAGACCCTAAATCCACACTTCTATCCGCTTCTGCCGTCACAAATTCGGTACTTCCACCCCCTACATCCAACACAGCATAGTGAGATGGGTCCATACCGGGTAGCAGAGAACCTATAAAGCTCAGGCGAGCTTCATCTTTCCCTGAAAGAACTCTGAACCTTAAGCCAAACTTTTCCTCAACCTTATCAAAAAAAGCCTCCCCGTTCGAAGCATCCCTTGCATGACTGGTAGCCACGCACACCACATCACCAGATAATATGCCCGCTTCAGAGATTATTTTATAATATTCTGACAGACACTCAAAAGTCCGCTCTATTGCCTCAGGCTGAAGGCTTCCTGTCTTATCCACCCCTTCTCCCAGACGAATGATTCTGGCATAATCACCTGACACCTTTTTAATCTGTCCCGACTCAACCTCCGCCAGAAGCATAAGACAGGTATTCGTCCCTAAGTCAATTGATGCTCTCAGCATTTAACTCCCTTCTACTTCCTATATTAACCCAAGCCCAACCAGAGGTATAATATTTATAAGAAACCGGCTTCATTTTATCTCCTAATAGAATTTGTCATGCATAATAATAAGAGACTATGAATATATTATATATTCAAAGAGCCTTTTCCAAGATTTTTTATGTAAAAACTTTTGATCCTATCTTTGAAGTACTTTATTTTATTATGCAAGCAATAAACGCTGTTCAATGGCAAACTATGCCTTTGGCATTGTGTCTTCAATAATTTTGAGTGGCATTATTACATTTGACATTGTGTCTTCAATAATTTTGAGTGGCATTATTACATTTGACATTCTGTCAAACGTGTGTCGAGTTAAACTTATATTACAAATAATCATATAATTAATAACTTTTATATCTATCTGTATTTAACTGTACTTACAGAAAACAAGATGATGATTTTTGTACCTTTTTAATTTTGGCACTATAGTTGCGCAGTTACGAGATTCAGACTGTGCGATGATTTATTAAAGTGGGTTATTTTCCAAATAAGTAATTATTTACGTATAGACTCCAATCACGTATTCTTTTTATGTTTCAATTATTCCATCATAACGATGGCTTTTTATTTTAAAAAAATACCTGTGGAGGAAAAATCATGTCTTTAAAAGCTGGAGCGTATAGTTTGAATGGCAATTCCGGAAAAGTGTCTGCTTATACTTTTAAGTCAGGTTTGCTTAGTAAAATAGCACACGATTTATTAATTAATATAAATAATTTCAAGGTTGATGTAGATGTGCCCGAGGGCGGTTTCGCTTCCGGAAGCCTGAATCTTGAGGTACAGACAAATTCTTTAAAAGTAGTTTGTGCCATGAAGGAGGGAGAGCAACAACCGGATACATTAAAGGAAAAAGATATAGCAGATATTGAAGCAGATATGGGCAAGAAGGTTTTACATCCGGACAAATATCCTACTGCCAGTTTCAGTTCCAAGTCTATTCAGGAAAATGGTGACAGTTATCACGTAAGCGGAGATTTAAGTTTGCACGGAGTCACCAAGCCTTTAGAATTTGACATAGATACCAGCGGTGGCGGATTAAAGGGAAGATTTACCATAATCCAGACAGATTATGGAATTAAACCATTCAAAGCTATGATGGGTACTTTAAAGATAAAAGACGAGATGGATATCGGCTTTGATTTATCTTTAAGCTGAATATGGATGTTATTTCGCAAATGCCTTTTGTTTCCAGAAGATACTACTGCTCCATAGCAACGCGATAGCAATGCTGAAGTCCAATATAGTCACGCCTATCAGGAAGTAGTAGTTGCCGTGCGCCATTCTGGACAGGGTTACACCAGTCGCAATCATGGCGGCTAAGAATAGAAAGAACCATGGCCTGAAGATTTGCCAGACTTTTGGCTGATCAAGAGAACGTATTCTGGCCAGATTTCTTCGGAAGATTTTACTGAAAATGAATTTCCCTTTTAAGCTTCCAATACACGGCCCGGCAGTAATGGCAATCCAGATCCAGTACATTCCAGATTTCAGTGTATAAGCTTCTACAAGCAGACTGCCGCCTTTTACAAGTAGTACTATACCTCCCATACACCAGAATACGGCAGCCAATATATTGAGGGTGCGGGTAGATACAGTTAACATTGGTGATTAAAATATTTATGCCTGGTCTAATATAGCGCCGTACTCCTACGACACTATATCACCTTCTGATTTGGTATTAATATCTAGCTCCGCGTTTTGGACGCTCTTCTTTGGGACGTGCTTGACTGACCTTAATATTTCTACCTTTTACTTCACTTTCATTCAGAGCCTTTATGGCCTCTTCAGCCTCAGCCTGATTCGGCATTTCAATAAAACCAAACCCTTTTGATTGCCCGGAATGTTTGTCCCTTATAATTGATACACTTGATATTTCGCCATGTAGAGAAAATAGATCCTTAACTTCATCATCCGTAATCTCATACAATAGATTTCCTACATATATATTCATTTCTACTCCTATAAACCTTGCGCATTGGCCAAGAAATCATTACCGTATAACCAACACACATATTATGCGATAACGGCCTGTTAATGGCTGTTTTTTTAAGACCCTTGTGCTTGTTCCTACGTGCCGGTAACCCGCTTATTCAGTACGACCAGTAATCTCTATAAGGTGATATCCGAAATCGGTTTTTACAGGACCATGTACCTTTCCAACTTCATCATTGAAAACTACCTGATCAAATTCGCTCACCATTTGCCCGGGACTGAACTCCCCTAGCGCTCCTCCCTGCTGACCCGAAGGACATGTTGAGTGCTCCTTTGCTACATCAGCAAAGTCTGACCCATTTTCAATCTGCTCTTTCAACTTTTCACACTCTTCCTGACTTGACACCAGGATGTGGCGTGCTTTAGCTGTCGCCATTCCTCTCTCCCTTCTAAAATTAATAAGGCTTCATAAATTAATTGATGTAATAGTTTAATTTTACTCTTTGCAATCCTCTTGTCAATTGATTTCCGCACAATCCTTAAACCACACTCCTTATAAAAGGTAATTTACAGTAAATTCTTCAATACCGGCTTAAGTATGAACTTTATAACAGACAATGAAATAATCCCAACAAAAACAACCACAATCGTCAAGACACTCCACTCATTAAGAATGAGTCCCAATGCTAAACCTGCCGCAGGAGGATGTTCTGTATCCGTAATTACCATCAGAAATATTGACAACCCTACAGACATTGCACCAAACACTATATGCGGGGATTCATGAAAAAATGATGTCCACTCCATTAATGACCATAAAGACAAATAGTGACATAGACAACCCGCAACTGCGCCGGCTATATATCCACCTATCATAATCCTTGGCTTTGATACCTGTGCCTCAGGCATTGTAAATACTATAAAGGTACTCGACCCCAAAGCAGCAATTATGACTGCATTCTCCACGACATCAAGCATCATCAGTACAATGAAAACAGTTAAAGTTGCAAGAGCACATTGAAAAATATATCCTGTTATGTTTTGCTTAAATTTTTCGTCCAATATTTTCATAGCAAATCACACACCCCCTCCACTTAATCATAGTATTTAACATTGGAAACAATACATTTATTTGTAATCAACGACAAGGATATATTTCTGCCGGAATAGTTTTCAGGAACCCGTACTCTGGTAATGATTAACGCCCACTCTCCATGTGAAGGTTGATACAATAAACACAATAATGCCTACAATTGGCGTTCCCATTTCTAATGCAGGATGCAGGAGGCCCTCTCCCGAACGGTCTAAAAAGAAATGTGCCGGGTAGAAGTTGATAAATGCTATCGGGAAAATAAATGTCAGGAAAAACTGCATACCCAGGTTATAAATATTTACCGGATAATTAATAAACTCTTTGGTTGAAAATATTACAGTATGGACCAGAGACCGGTTTCTTAATGTCCAGAAAGCGACTGCCGTTACCACCAGGCGTATACCGCCGGCAATTAACACTGCTCCACCGACAATTACAGGAAACAGCAGAATCTTTCTAAGCGTCCACTCTATACCGGCAAGGTGTGTACCAAAATAGAGGGCAGTGAATCCTATTATAAGATGTGCTGCTGTCGATATCTCGAATTTGGAAAAGATAACCTGTCCTAACGGGCTGAGAGGCCTTACCAAGACCCTGTCAAACTCACCATCCACAATCATCTTGTCAAAATTAACCAGTTGAGAGAAGATCAGATTTGTAAACCCGTATGCAAATGCATGAAGGGAGTAGAGGAAAACCATTTCACCCATCGTCCATCCCTTTATTTGATGGAAGCGGTTCAGGAGGACAAAAAGCAAACCAATCTGCCCGATATAAAAAGTCAGTATGGCAAATATATAGAACAAAAAACTTGCCTTATACTCCATCCTTGCTTTGATGGATGTTGCAAACAGTGTAAGGTAAATCCTTATCGTATCCATCTACCCTCCCTGGATAACCAGTTTTTTCTTGCCGGCGCCCCACATAAGACTACAAATAACACCCATTATCAGTATCCACATTAATTGTGAGATTATTATTGAATGAACTTCTGCCAACGGAACTCTTCCGGTCAGGATAACAGTAGGAAAATAAAGCATATACTGAAACGGAAGAAAATTAACTACTGGTTTCAAAAATTCAGGGAAGAAGTCTATAGGCACTATCCCTCCGGAAAAAAAGGTAAACAATGCATATTTAAAGAGCATAAACGGGAAAATCTCTACAAACCAGAAAGCAAGCAATCCCGCAGCAAAGTTAAGCATAGAGATTAATATGTATCCAGCAAAAAATGAGAAAAGAAATGCTAATAATCTCACAGGTTCAAACGGAATAGAGATATCAAAAAGAAAAAGGGATATTATGACAATAGGAAAGGTCCTGGCCATAGTGTGAAAGAGGGAATGGCCGACATTCTCTGCAAGGTTCATAAAGAAAAAGGATGTTGGCCTTACAAGCTCCATTGCAATAGAACCGTCCATAACTTTCCTATAGATAATGGAATCATCCATCGTAAAGGATATCCTCACTGCCATCACCAGGACAGCATAAGTTACAATGGCAGTTAATGTAAAACCATTATGCACTGTAGTATCGAACTGTGAATACAATGCTTTCCACAGAGAAGTAAAAATAAACACATATAAAAAGCCATTCACTATGCCAACGAAGCAGTCAAACCTATACGTAACCTGCTTCTGAAAAGATATAGATACGAATTTAAAGAAAAGTTCTGGTTTCATCTCATTTAGTAAATGACTTGTTCGAAGGCGTAGACAATTTTATACGATTGTCATAAATGTTTCTGATTATGCTTTCTACAGATGGTTCCTTTACTGAAATATCCTTTATCTTATATTGAGAGGCAATGGTGCCTATAACATCTCCTATACCAAAATTATCTTTGTCAAACGTCAGCCACTTCTTACACCCCTGCTCCCGCACAACAGTGACTCCGGAAATTTCCTGCATAACACAATCATTTTCGTAAAATTCTACCTCAATTACTTTCTCATGGATAAATTTCTGCTTCAACAACTCGGTTTCACCGTCAAACATAATCTTTCCCTCTTCAAGTATGATAAGGCGTTTGCAAAGTTGTTCGATGTCGTTCATATCATGAGTAGTAAGTATAATAGTAGTTCCCACTGTTCTGTTGATTTCCGAGAGGAAATTTCTTACAGATTGCTTCGCCAGTACATCCAGTCCGATTGTAGGCTCATCGAGAAAGAGTACCGGAGGGTTGTGAATAAGAGCCGCTGCAATATCACACCTCATCCTCTGGCCTAAAGACAGCTTTCTTACCGGCATCTCCAGAAGAGGCCTGAGACCAAGTGCCTTTTCCAGCTTTTCCATTTGACGATCAAAGTCTGACCTGGACACACGGAATATTACTCTCAGCAAATCGAATGACTCACGAACAGGAAGATCCCACCAAAGCTGTGTTCTCTGTCCAAATACCACACCAATCTTTGCTGCATTCTTTTTTCTGTCCTTATAAGGAACAATTCCATTTACCGCTGCAGTTCCGGAGGTCGGAACAAGTATCCCCGTCAACATCTTTATGGTGGTCGATTTGCCGGCACCATTCTCACCAACATATCCTACAAATTCTCCACGTCTTATCTTAAAGTCAATGTCATTCACAGCCGTAATAACCTTGTTGCTTCTATGAAAAAGCGCTTGAAGTTTACCTAAGAAGCCTTTACCGGATAAGCTTACTTTGAATTCTTTCCTTAGATCTGTAACTTCGATTGCAATATTATCATGCTGCATGTTTTTATATCCTTTTTCCTATAATCAGGTTATCATAATCGTCAATATTACAAATATACTCCGGTGCAAGAAAAGTTGTTGAAGTATCCTCAACTATCAGTGCAGGCCCATTAATCCTTGAATGTTTCTGCACTCTGTTACGATCAAGAACATCTGCCTTTAACCATTTTCCCCTGAAAAAGAACTTCGTCTTTTTGCCAATCGACGGTCCCATCGACAAAGAACCTTTCGGCCTTTTTCCCATCACAGGTTTTCTCGTCTTCCCGGTTACCCTTACCCTGATATTTACTACCTCTATGGAATAATCGCTCTTTGCATAACCATACGACCGTTTATGGAGTTTATGAAAATCATCGATAAAACTCTTTTTAAATGGCAGATTAAGCTCGTGAGCCTGCCCCATGTATCTCATATCAACAGAATTTTCTATTTTAATCCTGTTATTACCCACGCCTTCTGAAAGGACATCTTTCATACCTTTTGATTCTAATGGTTTAAACAATTTCACAAGTTCCCTGTACCCACTTTCTTCTACTTCTAACAGTACACTCCTTGAATAATCTTTAACAATGTCCGCAACCGTCATACCCAATGCAGACAGTACTCCTGCATTCTTAGGTACAAGAATCTTCTTCATTGAAAGACGACCTGCCAACTCACATGCATGAAGTCCTCCTGCACCACCAAAAGAGACCAGTGCATAATCTCTTACATCAAATCCTTTCTCAACAGAAATTACCTTTATGGCCCTTTCCATGTTCGCATTTGCAACATCTATAATCCCTTCCGCAGCCTTTATGGGAGTCATACCCAGTTTCTCTGCTAGTACTTCCATATATTTGGACACCATGTCGGTTTCAAGCTTCATCCTTCCGCCAAGAAAGTGTTCAGGGCTGATTCTTCCCAGAAACAAATTAGCATCAGTAACTGTTATTTTCTTCCCCTTACCATAGCAGACAGGTCCCGGATCTGCACCTGCACTCTGCGGCCCTACCCTGAGAGCACCACCGGGATCAACGTATGCGAGAGACCCGCCTCCTGCTCCTACCGTATTCAAGTCAATAACAGGTATCTTTATTGGCATACCGCTGACAACTGCCTGTGTAGTAAGACGAATATCACCATCACAGAGAGAAACATCTGTAGAAGTCCCGCCCATGTCAAATGATATAATCTTTTTTATGCCGGTAAGCCTTGCTACTCCTGACGCCCCGATTACACCCCCTGCAGGGCCTGAGAGAATGCAGTTAACGGCCTTCCGCTTGGCAGTCCCGGTAGAAACACTACCACCATTAGATTGCATTATGCTTATATTGCTTGTCTCCAGTCCGGCTTCCAATGAGGTTATATATCTTGACATAACGGGTGAAACGTATGCATTAACTACAGTAGTACTAAACCTCTCGTATTCACGATATTCTGGTAATATCCTGCAGGAAGCAGAAATATGTATCCCTGGATGCTGCAGCCCATTCATCACAGCCTCTTCGTTTGCAGGATTTTTGTAAGAAAAAAGAAAACAGACTGCAACAGACTCTATCCCCTGCCTTCTTAATTTAGTACTAATCTTCTTTAAATCACTCTTCTTTATTCCGGACACAACTTTACCCGTTGCAGCAACCCTCTCCTTTACTCCCCATCTAAGGTCTTGCGATACCAGAGGTGACTCACGACAAATGAAAAGGTCGTAAAGCGAACTTCTTGCCTGTCGGCCAATTTCAATCACGTCCTCATATCCATTCGTGGTAATCAAGGCGACCTTTGCCCCTTTTCTCTCAAGCAGTGTATTTGTTGCAACGGTAGAACCGTGTATTATACATGTTTGCTTCTTTGACACACCAAGGGACCTGATTCCACTGAAGACAGCCTCAGCAGGATTGTGAGGTGTAGATAAAACTTTATGTACCTTTAATTCTTTTCCATCAAACAGCACAAAGTCTGTAAAAGTACCTCCAATATCAACCCCTAAAACTATCAATATTTCTTCTCCGTTCAATCTCTTAAACAGGACGCAGATCTTCGCGGATAAACGCTGATAACTACTTCCTTAAGTTATCAAAAGCCTTGCGCTTAAAATCTGGCTTTGGGCCATAATTAAACAAAAGACCTACTTCTATATCGGTTGCTTTTAAATAATTTAATAATTGTGCTTCATGCTCTTCTGCTATGTTCTTAGCAGCTTTTAACTCCACAATAATTTTACCAAGAACCAAAATGTCAGCAAAGTATTCACCTACAATTTCACCCTCATACAACACTTTTATTGCAGATTGTGACACTGCTGAAATATTTTCTTTCTTAAATTCAATCATCATTGCATTCTCATACACTTTTTCAAGAAAATCATAACCAAGTTTATTATAAACTCTATAAAAGATTTCTATAATCTTTTCAGTTAGTTCTTTGTATTTGAAATCCTTATAATCTGCGTCTTGTCCTCGGCGCCTTTTGTCCGGGGACATCTGCGTCCCATCCAAAAGAATTATTTAAACATAGAAAAGATTTGCTTAAATGTACCGTTCTTAATGTTTGAAAGGAGTTTTTCAATACTGATCCTCAGCTTTTCTTCGTTATAGGCCTTTATTGTTATCCTGACCTCATCTCCTTCAAAATACCTGGAGTGGTTAACACGAACGTCATTATCCAGACCCAGTTCCCTGCAATAATTATCAAACTCATCCTCCTTCTTACTAATGACAGGATAACGCATGGCCTTTATTAATCTATAGACACTCTCACCTCTTTGCCTCTGATTGGATTTATTGTCTGAGAGAATATGAGTGATTTCTTTTGAAGATAATAATTCAACCATTCCGGTTTGTTTTATCTGCTTAAGATCGAGCAGGCTTCTAATTGTTTCTTTCGCCTCATTAACGTTAGTACTTGCCTCTCTAAAGAGAACTCTCCACACAATATCCCTCTCAACACCATCAAGTGTAACAAGCAGAAAGGCTTTTTCCGGCTCCAGTTCATCATCGGTTATAGATTTCTTTATTTCAGTATCAAGGGTTAAAAGGTCAATATATTTGTCTATAATGCCCTTATTAGGCGGAACACCAAGAAGTGGAGCTATTTCAGACATCAATCTATCGTAAGAATAACCTGTCTCCAGAAACTTCTTTAAAACTATTGCCTTTTCAATTTCATTAAACCCTCTTGAAGATAAATTATCATGAAGAGCCAACAACATTATCTCTCCGTCATTTATCCCCTCTACAACCTTTGCCTCAATACTCTCGTATCCTAATTTCTGACAGGCCTTGATACGTTGATATCCGCATACAATAGTATATACTCCACCGGTATCCTGGTTCTTATTTAATATTACAGGATTAATCAATCCCACATCTTTTATCGAACTCATTAAGGCATTCGAATCTTGTCGATAATTAAACAGAAACCTGTCGTGATATTCTGAAGACAAGTCTATATTATTTAAAGAAACCTGGTTTATTTTCATTTTACTGTTGATGATGAATAATGGATCGCACTCCAACGAGGCTTCTCTTGACAGGGAAAATTTGTTATAGCAGCTAAAGATTAGAAGCCACTTTTACGACAATTCACAATTGCTGTAATCTTTCAAAGAAATCAGGGAATGTCTTCTCAACACACTCAGGGTTCTTTATCTTGATCCCGTTAACCCTTAAACCGATGAGGGCAAAGCTCATCGCCATGCGATGATCATTGTATGTTGATATTTCAGCAGAATGTGGAGGTGATGGAATAATCTCAATACCATCATCGAACTCTTTTACCTCAACTCCGACTTTCTTGAGTTCGTTAACAATAGCCGTAATGCGGTCTGTCTCCTTGTAGCGGAGGTTGCGGACATTCCTTATGTGCGTATTCCCCTCTGCAAAGACAGCAACAGATGCAAGGGTCTGCACGACATCTGGAGTATCATTCATGTCCACATCCACTCCCCTTAATGCCCCCCCCTCAACTTCCAGCCAGTCCGATGACTTTCTTACACTGCATCCCATTTTTTTAAGGATATCAACAAATTTTATATCACCCTGTAGTGAACTCTCACCTAAGCCTCCAACCCTGACCCTGCCGCCTGCTATAGCGGCGGCGGCGAAGAAATATGAGGCGCCTGATGCGTCAGGCTCTACAATATATTCGCAACCTTTATAAGTCTGGCCTGACTTAACACAAAACTCTCTATATGAATCTCTTTCAACATCTACACCAAACTTGTTCATAACATCTATAGTCATGTCTACGTAATTCTTTGACACAAGGTCATCGATTACTACAACACTCACATCACCTGATGCATAAGGTGCAGCCAGAAGGATAGCGCTGATATACTGACTGCTCACATCACCCGGTATTTCGACTCTTCCGCCTTTTAATCCGCTGGCATTTATCAGAACAGGTGGACACCCTGTACCATCTATTGAAACTACATCAGCACCAAGCTGGTTCAAGGCATCAATCAATTGCTGTATGGGCCTCTTCCGCATTCGCTCAATACCATCGGTCTCATATTGCCCCTTGCCAAGAGTCAGGGCTGCCGTCATAAAGCGTACGACTGTACCTGCATTACCCGCAAACAGTCTTACCCTTTCTACCGGAATTACCCCCTCACAACCTTTTACGATTAAAGCATTTTCTTCCGGTACACTCCCGACATCTACACCGATTTCACCAAGACACGAAATCATAATCCTTGTATCCTCACTCAATAAGGGATTCCTGATTACTGACTCACCTGAAGCAAGGCAAGCCGTCATTAAGGCACGATTAGTATAACTCTTTGACCCAGGCACACTGACCGTGGCATCTAGTTTATCAACTGATTTTATTTCTATCATTTTATTATAATCCTCTCACCATGGGGATTATAGACTGACATTAACTTTTCATCAAGGACAAATGCACAAACAGTACAATTGAGACGGCAAAGTCAAGGATTAAAAAAGATTTAAAGTATTGACAACGAAAATGATTTATGAGACAAATAGAATTCAAAGAAATTCACTTAAATTCTATCATTATCTATTTATATTCTAAAAAGGAGTAGTTTGTTGAAAGAGCAGAATAAATATATTATTGGTTCAAGAGGAAGCAAATTGGCCCTGATTCAGGCCAACTGGGTAAAATCGCAACTGGAGGATTTACACGAGGATACTGAATTCTCTATCGAAATAATTAAGACAACGGGCGACAATATAACCGACGTGCCACTGTCAAAGATTGGAAATATAGGACTGTTCACAAAGGAGCTGGAAAATGCTCTTATTGATAAGAAAGTTGATCTGGTTGTCCACAGCGCGAAAGATATGCCCACAGAAATTCCTGAGCGTCTGGAGATTGGTGCGGTGACAAAACGTGAAGACCCGCACGATGTTCTAATCAGCAAAGATCATGTTTCGCTGAAAAGCCTTCCTCAAAATGCAAAACTTGGAACAAGCAGTTTAAGGCGAAAATCACAAGTCCTTGCCGCCAGGCCTGACCTTGAAATAGTTGATCTAAGGGGTAATCTGGATACCAGATTAAATAAATTAGACTCAGGTGATCTTGACGCAATACTTGTAGCCAGAGCTGGACTGATAAGGCTTGGCCTTGCTGACAAGGCAAGTGAGATAATACCGTTTGACATAATGCTACCCGCCGTTGGCCAGGGAGCGCTATGCATAGAGGTACGGGAGAATGATGAAAAGGTCAAAAAAATAATAAGAAGCTTAATTGACTATAATTCCATGTTTGAAGTAAAGGCAGAAAGAGCCCTTCTTGGAAGACTCCAGGGAGGATGCCAGATTCCAATAGGCGCTCACGCAGAAGTCATATATCCATCCAATCTGAAGATGGAAGCTGTTGTGTGTTCGCTCGATGGAACCACAGTCATCAGAGATACTATTGATGGTAAGGTAGATGATTTCTCTACTATGGGGATCGAACTTGCAAGTAAGCTGTTAGGAAGGGGAGGACTACATATACTGGAAGAGATAAGGGCAAGTTTGGGAGAGGAATAAGTTTACTGCGGGAATCTGATATTACAACTATACCTTTTTGTCTATAAGGTGTCGTTTTTCTTCCAGGAACTCTTCTAACCTCTTTAACTCATCATCAGAGTATCCTGTGAACTTCACATAAAACCCTCTAAAATAATTAATATTATTGAGGTCAGCTTCCACTACCTTTCCTGCAAATGTACCAAGGAGTTTCACCTCAGGTGGTATGTAGAAATGCATCACGACCTTGGAACCTTTTGAAATTTGTTTGTCGGTATTGACAAATACACTACCCTTACTTATATTCAGGACAAAATCCTGAAATGCATAGCACATCCTCTCTCCGTATTTAATAGCAACAAATACCGGAAAGCGCACATGTTTGCACCTCTCTTTGCCTGCCTAATATTCGTCCACTTCCCCTCCCCGGCAGATGAAAAACTTATCTAAATTATTTTCCTTATCCCCCATTCCTCTTTAATATCTCCTGATACGCTCAAATTTCAATCACTAATGAAACTTCACCACAGTCCGGAAATTTGTAACACTTTACACATTCTGACCAGATCTTGTGAGGAAGAAGATCTTTGTCAATACGCTTGAAGCCCATACGCTCAAAAAACTCCGGGATATAAGTCAGGACGAACAACCTGCTTATGCCAAGTGCTTTACCCTCTTCAAGACACTTTTGTATAAGCTGCTTACCGATCCCTCTGTTTTGATGGTCTTCTTCAACCGCTACTGATTTAATCTCCGCGAGGTCTTTCCAGAAAACGTGTAATGCTGTACACCCAACTATACTGCCGTTCTCGACGTATACATAGTAATCACGAATATTCTCATACAACTCACCCAATGGCCTTGCCAGCATCAGGTCTTTCTTGGCAAAGTGGTCTACTAATTTATTCACCTGCTCTACGTCGTTTATGTGTGCGCCTCTTAACATTAGAAATTTACCTCTTTTGTAAAACTAATTCTTTCATGCTATAATGCACGCGATTTGATACCTGTATATTCAGCATCGCATCTTAATATTTTAGTTAATATTTAGCAAATTATTTATATTGAAGGATTAAAGAATTGAGGGATTCCTGCCCAACAAACTGGCGCGCAGGCATAAATTTTAACCAGATACGAATTACATTAATGATTAAAACAATTATAACATTTAAAGATCACGTATCACACTCGGCCATCTACACAATAAAGATAGCCTTACTGCTAACGCTGGCCGCTCTCTGTATTCTTCCTGCTTATGCCCGGGGAGAATTGTTAACAGATGTGGAAACAGAAGCTCTTATGCTTAATAAACAGGAGCGATATTCTGAAGCGGTGAGTACGGCTAAAGAATCAGTGAAAATTGCTAAAGATACATTTGGTGCTGATCATCCCAGGTTGGCCAAGGCCATGAGCGTTCTGGGATTGATCTACTTTTCTCAAGGCAAATATTCAGAGGCAGAGACTGTTTACCTGCAAGCGCTGAAAATAGATGAAAATGCGCTTGTTAAAGATCATCCTGATCTTGCAACTGATCTTGATAATCTGGCGCTGCTCTACCAGGCACAGGGAAGATATGCAGAATGTATACCTCTGTACAAGCGGGTACTGGAGATCAGGGAAAAAGCCTTTGGCAATAACAAGCCTATTGTTATAACATCCAGGAACAGACTGGGTTCACTTTATTACTCACAGGGGATGTATGAGGAAGCAGTACCTCTCTTCAAACAAACGCTGGCTATAAAAGAAAAAACATCCGAGCCAGACCTTGACAGTATAGTATCAACACTGAATCTCCTTGCCTTGTCCTATCACGCTCAAGGCAAATATGACAAGGTGGAACCTCTTCTCAAAAGAGCACTGGCAATAACCGAGAAGAAACATGGACAACTCCATCCTGAATATGCCACTTCCCTCAATAACCTGGCAGGGCTGTATAAAGCACAGGATAAATATACCAAGTCGTTACAGCTTTACAAACGTGCACTGGATATCAGGGAGAGAACCCTGGGACAGGACCATCCTGATGTGGCCAGGTCCCTGAGTAGTATGGGTGCCCTTTACTTCTCAAAAGGCAAATTTGTCGAGGCTGAAAGACTCTATAAAAGGGCTTTGTCAATAAGTGAAAGAGCCCTTAAGCCAGGCCATCCTGACATGGCCACATTGCTTAACAACCTTGTAGTACTTTATAATACTCAGGGCAACCGCGCCAAGGCCAAACACTATCATAATCGCCTGATGAATACATGGGACAGCGCACTTAAACCTGAATCAAACACTTCACCTGCTACACGGAGAACAACACAAAAAGAGAAACCCTACACTGGACGCGTCTACGCTTCAAAGTTTTCCCGTTCATTTCATCGCCGAAATTGTGTGGAGTTGACCGGTAAAGAGGAAGAGATAATAGACTTTAAATCCAGAGAACATGCTATGCGAGACGGGGCAATACCATGCAAGACATGTAAGCCATGATTCTTGCGATTTTAGATTGACTATTTAATATTCCCGCCTAACAGACTGGCGGACAGGGAAGATTGAGGTAGATGCAACTGAAAATATCGAATGCTTCTCAATAGTTCGGTGTTAAGAGTTCGGAGTTAATAGAATTAATATACAGAAATATTTATTGGTTTAGAAATTATGCCCGAAAAACAAATACATGCTGTCACCGGAGCTTACGGATATTCCGGCAAATACATAACACGAAGATTACTCGGTAGACGTAATAGCGTAATCACCCTGACAAATTCTATGCATCGAAGCAACCTCTTTGGAAAGGAAGATATACTTATCAATAACATCGCATGGGCTCTGCATAAACTACCCGTATTCGCAGTGTTTGGAGATGGACAGTATCGCCTTCAACCAATCTATGTTGATGATCTTGCTGAACTTGCTGTTGAGCATGGAGAGAAGGAAGAAAACTCCATTATTAACGCAGTCGGACCGGAAACTTTCACTTACAAGGAACTCATTCAAACAATCGGCAGGATTATTGGCAAGGACAGGCCCATCATCTCTGTACATCCTACATTAGTCTACATCGCAGGAATGATTATAAGCCAGATGGTTAATGATGTTCTTATTACGCCGGAAGAGATCGAAGGACTTATGTCCAATCTTCTCTGCATTGATTCACCCCCAACCGGTAAGACGAGACTTACAGATTGGATAGAGGAACATGCAGAATCTCTAGGCAGACAATACACCAGCGAGCTGGTAAGAAGGATAGACAGGGAAACAGAATACAAGAGTAATTAGTTGTTAAATAAAATAGGAAGAATCAAATAATGTTGAAACTGGGTAACCTTAAACTTGATGTGCCATTTTTTCAGGCGCCCCTGAGCGGATATTCTGACAGGGCTATGCGCGTGCTTGCCTGCAAGTATGGTGCTCCGCTTACATATACAGGCGTCATGCTCGACAAGATCGCTCTGTACAGGAAAGCTTTCGACAGCCTGTATGTACGACCCGGGGAGGATGAAGGCCCTGTCGGCGCCCAGATCCTCGGTTCAGACCCTGAAACGATGTCGATAGCGGCTGAATCATTTGCTAATCTCGGATTTGATCTGATAGACCTGAACTTTGCCTGCCCTGCCCCGAAAGTACTCAGGCGTTTCAGTGGAGGGTATCTACTGAAAGAGCCTGAGAAGGCGATCAAGATCCTTCAGTATGTAAGGAACTCAGTTTCGTGCCCTGTCACTATCAAGCTCCGGACCGGGTTTGACAACAGTCAGGAGTCACTGGATAAGTTCCGGCAGATATGTCAGGGAGCGGTTACAGAAGGAGTTGATGCAATAATCATCCACGGCAGACACGTAAAGAAACTGTACCGTGACATCAGCAACTGGGAAATAATATCAGAGGTAAAACGCGAGTTTCCACAGGCAACTATCATTGGCAGCGGTGACCTGATGGACGCCGAGACCGTAGTCGAGCGCCTGAAAACCAGCGGACTGGATGGAGTGATAATTGCAAGAGGTGCTATCGGTAATCCATGGATTTTCAGAAAGACACGTGCGTTGTTCGGAGGCAGGCCAAAACCTGAAGGCCCCGGCCTGACCGAACAGGGAGAGGTGTACCTGAGGCACTATGAGTTGATAGCAGAAATGCTCCCGATGAGAAAGAGTGTTAGATATTTCCGAAAATTCGCTGTTGGATACTCCAAACATCATCCGGAACGTAAGAAGGTACAGGTTGATCTAATATCCGCAAAGACCAGAGACGAGCTTTATGCCGCTGTCAGGGAGTGGTACGGAGTTGGCTAATGTGGAGTTGGTGAGCAACATTGAGAATGTTGACTGCTCCAACACCTTGTTATAACTTAATAGTGATATCTTAACTGTGCAATTAACACCTGTTCATTATGTATTTTATAAACAATCCGGTGTTCATTTGTTATCCGCCTTGACCAATAACCTGATAAGCTATGTTTTAGCGGTTCTGGTTTTCCAATCCCCTGATATTTATTCTTTTGAATATCTTTGATTAATTCATTTATCTTCTTCAGGATTTTCTTGTCAGTACGTTGCCAGTACACATAATCTTCCCATGCATGTTCTGAGAAAACCAGTTTCATTCAACCAATTTCCGTTCTTTCCCATTACCTTTTTCAAGTTCTTCGATTGATTCCAGGAGTCGTTTCGTGTTCCTGGGGCTATGTAGTAAATATGCTGTTTCATTTAATGCTTCATAGTCCTCCAATGACATCATTACAACGGCATCATGTTTTTTCCGGGTAATAATCACAGGATCATGGTCATCGCAAACATCCTTCATTGTCTTTGCCAGGTTGCTACGTACAGATGTATAAGTAAGTGCCTTCATTTATTAAATCCTCCTAAATATTGTACATGTACGTATTGTTGTACATAACGGAATAAATGTCAAATATTTTCTTTTTAATTAGCTACGCCATAATCAATGCCATAGCTGCAGCAAAAATTAATTTACTGCCGACAAAGAGTAGATTATAATTAAGATTTAGGTATTTTCTCATCAGTCGCAAATTACAATTACCAACAACAACTAACCATCTTTCCTGATTCTCAAGTAATAAAGCAGGCAAGGAGAAAAAAGTATGACTACCAGGCTCAAGTGTAGTGACCAGGTGCCGGAAAGAATGAATGAAAAGTTACCTCGGAGAGAGTTCTTTAAGAAAAGTGGAACTGCTGTTGCATCTACCGCTGCTCTGGTTGGCTCTTTAACTGCATATAATTCTTATGCCAAAGACAAACATAAGACAAAAAAACACCAGGCAATTTATTGAATTCGACAGCGAGCTGATTGAGAGGAATTTGGCTATAATTATGACATAACACGACTGATTCTATTCCGCCAGATCCTCAATCTTAACGCCTTTGCCCTTGCGAATACTTCCTCTGGCAGATTCTATCCTTTGTAAAAAACGAGGGTCGTTTTCAAGCCTGTAATCAAACCAGTCTTCTTCAGAGTGAAAACCAATCAAGACTCCCGCAGGTTTACCATGACGTGTTATAATAATCTCTTTTTTCTCAGCACTGTGCAAATACTCAGAAAGATTATCCTTTACTTTCGAAAGTGCAACTTGTTTCATCGTTTTTCTCCTTCTTTCCCCAGCCATTCGGATGCCTTTGATTTAGGGATAATAGCCAATATTTCTACAGAAGATTGAGTCACATCATAAAAGATTCTAAATTCATTCACGCGTAATCGAAATTGAGGACGGCTAATCCCTCTTAATCGTTTAATTCGGCTTTTACTTGTCTTTTCAGGTTTATACCTTAGATGCTTTTCAATGTCATCTCTTATGATTGAGCGGTCCCGTGCTTTTAAACGTTTGAAATCACGAACAGCTTCCGGGGCAAAAACAACTTCATATTTCATTCTGGCTAGAGTATAGCCAGAATTTATAAACTTGTCAATAGATTAGATTTGCCTGCCCACCGTCTTACTTGGCGGGCCCCTCTTCTTTCTTATCTTTAGACAGTTTATTAAATTCGACAGCGAGCTGATTGACAGGAACCTGATTAACATTAACCACACCCGTCGGGCTGGAAGGAATTGAGGAATTACAAATAACCAATAACATTTAACGAATAACTCAGCCTTTTATTAAAGGCTGACCTGGTGGATTGAAGCATTGGTCATCTTGAAAGATTTACCTTTCTTCTCTTCACTATTTCTCTTGTTATTAACTTGATGCATGCTTCAGTATCTTTTTTAATTTCGTGTTCCCAAAGACGAATTACAACCCAACCCTCTTTTCTTAATATTTTATTGGTTTTAGAATCTCTATGAATGTTGCCTTCAATCTTCTTGATCCAATATTTTCTGTTACTTTTTATTTTCTTCTTCTTTTTCTTCCAATTAAAACCATGCCAAAATTCTCCATCAACAAATATTGCAATCTTATTCTTTTTTATTGATATATCCGGGCAACCTAATATATTTTTGTTATTTTTTCGATACCTAATACCTTTGTCCCAAAGTCGTTTTCTAAGTAAAATCTCAGCTTTTGTATCAGTTGCTTTTATTTTGCCCATTAACTTCGAGCGTTCTTCGCTTGTTTCAACGACCTTTGATAACCTTATAAAAATCTTTGTTACCAATTAGATATTCAACTAACTTTTTTGGAACAACATTTCGGCTCGTTGCGTCTATTCGTAATAGTTCTTTTCTAAATATATCCAGTATAGGCTTGTATTTTTGTAGTAATTATTCCATCAAATCAACTTTGTGCTAGTAGCCTATTAATAAAATACCTTTTAAAGGTAATTGTAATCTATTGCTTATATACAAAGTTTCAAGAAAGGTATATATTTTCGAAAAATCATCAGACCCTCGATAATCATTTCTAACGGCAATTATTAGATATTCAACCTTAAACATCATACAAGCTTGAAAAATATCTTTTAAGAATTGATTGTTATCAACAGCCCTACCTGCTTCTACTTCAATAACAATTTTTCCATCGTTACTAATAGCATCAGCGTTAAAACACTTGTCTATACCATTGTTGATCCCAAACAACACAGGTACGTTTATCTTTTTATCCTTAGTTTTTCCTGTTTCTACATTAAAACCGATTTCTTCTAAACCTAAGTGTAATAGTTTCAATACTTCATTACTTGAATGAGTATGCTTTTCAGAAGAAATATCGTCTTCTACAGATTTAAAGCATTCTATAATAGAATTTATTTTTTCTGTAATACCATGTGAACGTGGAAAAAACTGGAATCTAATCATTATATTTTTCCTTCAACCAACATAAGAGTACTTCAAAATCAGGGAATTCATAATCAACACTTCCATTATCATTCGATATGTAACTCCCACCATCAGGATAACATCTCAGAAATAAGTTTTCTCCTGCTTCTGTTTTGTCCAAATTCTCTAATAATTCAACAAATTCTTTAACTGATACTTGACTTAAGTCTGTTTTTCTCATTATATATCCTTTTTACTTTTAGATTAATAGGCATGTCTCCCTCCTGCCTGAATGGTAAAAGATGCTTCGTCCCAACCTCTAACTCGATTTCTAGACATGTATATACTGGAAAACCCACCGTTCATATATTCATGATTAGGGACTTTGCATTTTGAACCATTGGTGTAATTGTAATTCTTCGCAGGAATGGCTGAATCTTTCAAATCACCAATTGCCTTCTCAAGAATGATAATATTAGGATAGCCCTTTGGAAATGAAAAATTTATTTTCAAGTCCCGTCTGAACCCAATAAATATAACTCTTTTTCTGTCTTGAGGATTTTGTAATCTTTTGCGTTCAAAAGTTGGAAATACAAATCATAACCTTGTCCAGCATTTCTAAGAAGGTTTTTTATGTTTGTAAGTGCTTCCCTGTGCCGTGGAAGTAACATTCCTGACACATTTTCTGCTAGAAAAAATAAAGGCTGTTTCACTTCTAGCAATCTCACAAAATCATAAAAAAGTTGTCCCCTCTTGTCGTTTATTCCTCTTAATGCCCCAGCTTCACTCCAGCTTTGACGGGGAGGACCTCCTATTACTCCATCGCAGTTGGGAATTTCGTTTACATTAATGTCAGTAATACTTTTTTTGTCAAGGGTTGTTCTAGGATGATTCTTCTCATAAGTTTCCCATATCTCTTTGTCAAACTCATTTGCCCAGATAATATCAAACCCTGCTTTTGAAAAGCCTAAATCTAACCCACCTGCTCCAGCAAATAAAGATACTACTTTCATTTTTCTTTTAGATTTAGTCATTTTACTACGTAAATAGGAAAAGCGCCTCTAACTATAAATGTATGCTAACTATTACTTACACAAACGTATTATCCAGAACCCCTCCCCCAAAAAATGTCCTATTGATAATTTTTATTTAAGTAGGACCAACGTCTGTGATTATAATTGTATCTAAAATCTTACTCGTATAAACAAGTAAAACTATCTTTTTGTAGATATTTAGAATGTGGTAAAAGTGAATCAAAGCTGCTGTCCTTAGTGAGTTTAGTTATTTATTTCAAAGTTAACCCATTCAAACCATTTCTGAATACCTGCTATCTCTGCCCAAGTATTTATTATTCTAATATCACCAAGGAAGCTATCTTCTTGTTCTCTTTTAGTTCTTTCAGCTAATTTCTTTCCCGGCTTTAGAAATTCAGTCCCATTATATGGTCTGACAAAATTATAATCGATATGAAAACCTAATAATCTTAGGTATGCGTAGTTAAAAATGTTTGAAACATTATAAAGTTTTTGTGGTGTAATTTTTCTCACTTCATTACTTAATGCAGCAACTGACTCGTCAGCTTGCTTCTTTAACGATTTAAACTGATACTCCCGTAAATTCGGATATACTTCATATAACCATTTTTCAATCATGAAATCTACAGGTAGATTTGTAACTTGTCTTATCAATCCTTTATAAAGCATATCCAATAATTGAGATAATTTAGCCTCTGAAATCTGCTTTGATAATGCACAAGGATGTCGTCTTCCATTTCAGAATATGCAATATTCTGGTTTTCTTTTGTTGTTGCAGGTACAAATCTGTCGTCTTCTTTTGCATTTAATAGTCTAATTGCATGTCCACATTCGTGAGCAATAAGATGTTGAAGGTGTTCATTATGTTCTTTTTTATAATATATCAAATGTTTTTCATCGTTTTTACGTGCTATCCTAATCCCAGCATATTGCGTCATATCTTCTTTTTCTATAAACTTGAAGCCCTTACCACTTAATAGTTCTACCTCATCTAATATTAGTTTTACATCTTCATGAAGATTAGGTAAGGCAATATTTTTGTTAGCATAAATGTTTATTTCTTCCTTATTCTTCGGTATGGCTCCCTCTAGCTCTTTTAGCGTTTCATTTATAATTTGCTTTAAGTGAGGCATACTATCAGAATTATCATTTGCTTTTTGTAAATATTCTTCTGCTTTTCCTCTATTGCCTACTCGACTATACATTAAACCAATCCCAAATAATGTCTGAGGATTATTAGGTTCTAGTTCTAGCGCTTTAAGAAAATATTTCTCTGCATCTTTCTTCCTATCAACTTCCATAAGTGCAGCCGCAAGGTTATTGTAAGCCAATGCATAATTAGGGTTTAAAACTATCGCTTCTTCATAATGTTGTATTGCTTTATCTAAGTCACCCAAGATTCCATATACATTAGCAATACCAATATGTATATTTACATTATTTTCATATTCTAATGCTCTAAGATAGTATGATTTTGCTTCATTCCCTTTTTTTAATTCAAGATAACATCGGCCAATGTTTTCTAAAAGAATTGATTTATTTGGATATTTTACCAATAGTTCTTTTAATTGTTTTATTGCAGATTCAACATCACCTTTTTTTGCAATCTTTGTCGCCTGTTGGAATAGTTCATTGTCAATCTTACTCATATTCTTTGAGAATTCTACAGAAGTAACAAAAACCATTTCTATATCACGCATTACCTCAATTGTAACTGCTCTTGGTTCTTCAAATCCTCCAAATTCTACTACTTTAATTAAAATGGTGGAATCATCCATTTCGCTATTAACACCTAATTCATCAAAAGATAATAGATAAGAAATCGTATCTTTATCAAAATCATCATGTTTAGATTTTTCCAGTTCGAACAATCGTTTTGCCTGGAGATATTCTTCTTGAAAGTCCATACCGATATCCATTGTTGCTTTAATTCTTTTCCAAGACACAAACATATAGCTAACAGCCTGCAATCCGCTCAACTCTTTATCGAGAGCTTTGATATAGTACCTTGAATCTGGATTATCCATATCAAAACCTTTCTGACCAATAAGCGCAATTTCAAAACCAATATTTTTTACTTCTTCTTTTGATAGGTTCTCAAAGTATTTTATTGCGCCTAAGCAATACCACATAACTGCTGGATTAAATTTCAACAAAGACTCCTTATAGTGGACTGGGATTTTCGGACCAGTAGTTAAGATGCATTTTTGATGTTATAATGTCAAAAAGGAGGTCTGGAAATGAGAAAGGGTTTTAATGCTGAGTTTAAGGCAAAAGTGGCATTGGAAGCAATCAAGGAAGAAAAGACCATAGCGGAGTTGTCATCGAAATATGAAGTACATAGGACACAAATAACGGATTGGCGTAAACGAGCATTAGGAGGAGTGAAAGAAACCTTCAAGGGGAAACAGGGGAAGGTCAACAAAGAAAATGAGAAGTTAGTCGATGAACTGTACAGACAGATCGGCCAACTGAAGGTAGAAAACGAATGGCTTAAAAAAAAAGCTGCATTGTTTGACAGTTGAAGAGAAAAGACGGCTAATAGAATTTGGGTATGGTAAGTTAAGTATTCGCAGGCAGTGTGAGCTTTTGGATCTACATAGGTCAAATTACTATTACGAGCCGGTAAAAATACCAGAAGACAGCTTACGGATAATGCACCGTATAGATGAGATTTTCACAGAGTGTCCTTTTTATGGAAGCCGTAAGATACGGGAGGGGTTAAGGCGCGAAGGTATTAAGATAGGTAGAGAAAGAGTTCAGGCATACATGCGTCAAATGGGATTACGAGCAATCTATCCCAGGGTAAAAACAAGCAGGAAGCACCCGGAACACAAAATATATCCCTATTTGCTGGGTGATACGAGTATTGCTTATCCGGATCAAGTGTGGGGTACAGATATCACGTATATTCGGCTTAGACAGGGGTTTTTATATCTTGTCGCCATTATTGACTGGTTCAGCCGTTACGTTTTATCCTGGCGGTTAAGCAACTCTCTTGATGTCAGTTTTTGCACGGAAGCATTGAAGGATGCCTTAGAAAGAGGCTGTCCTAAGATATTTAACAGTGATCAGGGATCACAGTTTACGAGTAACGATTTTACTGGTATCCTCTTAAGTAGTGGGATAGAGATCAGTATGGATGGCCGAGGCCGAGTGTTTGATAATATCTTTACGGAGAGGCTTTGGAGGAGTGTGAAGTATGAGGAGGTGTATATAAAGAACTATCAGGTATATAAGGATGCCCGTGAGGGTTTAAGCAGTTATTTTTTGTTTTATAACAATCGCAGATATCATCAATCGTTGGGATACAGGACTCCAGCTGAGGTACATTATAGGGAATGTAGAGGAAGATAACGCCAAAAAGGATTATTTTTAGATAAGAAAAATATGCAAGGAGGAGTGGTTTGTAGATTTGCAAAAAGTGTAACTCCAGTCGCCCTACGGGCTCCTTCCGTTACACTTTTTGTCTCGTACTGTTCATTAAGTAATGCATCTAAAAAATAGGAGAAAATGGTCTTGACAAACCAGGCCACCTCAGATTATAATCTTCTGTCTGAATACGTCGATAAATACCAAATTCTTTAGTTTCCGGTTCATAACCAACATGACTTGCCTGAATAATCATTATGTCTTTACCGTGTGCAGCATGAGGGGCATGCCGATCAGTTGAAACGATGCCACCCGCTCGACCATGATTAAAGGGAAAAGCTCCAAACTGCTTGGCAATTAGAATAACAGGAAATCCCTGACTTTCATCAGAACAAAAAGCCCTTGATGGAATTATTTTCCCTGGTTTCATTCCCAGAGACAGGCAAAAGTTGTACAACCGGGGCATGAATTGACTATACCGAATCATCATACCTTCAAGCTTGAAGTCATTGAGGATTGTCTGAAAGCTGCCTATTGACGATGCGGAATACATTGAGATTTATCCTTCCAGATAAGATGATTGAAAAACGCTTTTTCCAGAGAAAGTATTAAAGCAAAGATTGATAAAATTTCAAGATCTTTTAATTCATACAAGTGGATTGATATTGGTCTGCCTGTTGTGTTCAGTGTCCATAGTCGGGATGGTCTCTTTGACAAAGAAAAACTATTTTACATTGCTTGAAGATAAACAACTGCAGACCTTTATTTTTAGTAAGGGCTTGAAATTTGATACGTGAAGTGTTAAAGAAAGCCTATATTTTGTCGCTTGTTGAGGATATAAGGCATCTTACCTATTTACTTTTTCAGATAAATAAGAGAAAATAAATAACTTTCTCAAAGGATGAGTCAAGGAATCCTACAAAATATAGTTTTCTTTAAATGGCCAACCAACATCCTTGTAATGAATATTTCTTACTTTAAGGATTTAATGGGTGTAAAAAGTTTTTCAGGCAGGAGATAATTATGGAAACTACGAAGCAGGATAGATGTAATACTTCCGAGACTGGAGAAAACATGTGTTTTACCTTCTCTCGCAGGCATTTTCTTTCTCTGGCTGGTTGGGGTATGTTTTTTGCCGTAATATTGGGATTTCTGTCACAAATTTTTGGATATAAAGGTTTCTTTTATCCCAGGGTACTTTTTGAACCTTCACCAAGATTTACAGTGGGGAAACCCGATGCTTTTCCACAAATTTCAGTGACTAAATTAAAGTCAAGGAGGGTATTTATTGTACGCAGTGGCAACATATTTAAGGCTATTTCCGTGGTATGCACACATCTGGGTTGTGCGGTTGAATTTTCAAAAGCCAAGAATATCTTTGAGTGTCCGTGTCATGGAAGTAAGTACTATAGAACAGGTGTAAACTTTGCCGGCCCTGCACCAAAACCTTTAGCCCATTTTGAAATGTCTTTAGATCATAGTAGCAGATTGGTTGTAGATAAAAGCAAAACAGTGTCTACAGAAACAGAATTAATTGTATAAAAATACGCAAGTTCTTAATAAACAGCAGGATTATGGAACAAGCAACTATTCCAACACAAGTCGAAAGGGTGCAACTCGATTCTGATTGGTTACAGCAAAATATTCGTTGCCAACATCGTTGCCCTGCACACATGGACGTGCCCGGTTACATACGTCTGATTAATCAAGGTAAATATCTGGAATCGTATCAATTAATGCTGGAAACAAATCCATTTCCTGCCGTTTGTGGATATATATGCGCACGTCCATGTGAGTCGATGTGTAAACGTGGTGATTTTGACAAGCCGGTGGCAATTGACAATTTAAAACGATTTGTCACAGACCATATTTACAAAAACAAAATAAAAGTCCCGCCTCCAATTATAAAACGAAGAGAGGAAATGGTTGCCATAATCGGAGCCGGCCCTGCCGGATTAACGGCAGCTAATAACCTTGCAGGCATGGGGTACAAGGTAACTGTTTTTGAAAAGGAATCTCAGACAGGCGGAATGATGATGTGGGCTATCCCGTCTTACAGACTCCCTCGTGAGCAGATTATGTTTGATGTAAATAATATAATAGCAAGGGGTGTCGAGATAAGGACAAACACCCCCATAGGAAGTCCTGGCAAATCAATTTCAGATCTATTCGAAGAAGGGTTTAAAGCAGTTTTTATTGCTGCAGGCGCTCAAAAGGTAAGAAAACTCGGGATTCCCGGGGAAGATGGAGAGGGGGTTCTGGACTGCCTTGAATTCCTGAAAAAAGTGAGTCTCGGTGTTTTTAGAGGCCTGGGAAAGAAGGTGGTGGTAGTTGGTGGTGGAAACGTTGCAATGGATACTGCAAGAACTGCTGCAAGGTTTTTTCAGACCGAAAGATATTATGTCGGCTATGAGCATGCAGAGATGGATACTGCGCGAATGGCAGTTCGTATGGGAGCGCAGGAGGTACACGTTGTATGCCTGGAATCTAAGGAAGAGATGCCTGCGCACGAGCATGAGATAGACGGGGCAGAGGAAGAGGGTGTAATACTTCATCCGTCTAAAGGTCCTAAGAGAATCCTTACAGAAAATAACAGGGTGGTGGGACTGGAAACTATAGATGTTGAATCTGTTTTTGATAGTGACGGCAGGTTTAATCCTACATTTATTGAAAGTAGTGAAAGTACTATCTCATCAGATTCAGTGATACTGGCGGTTGGTCAGGCTGCTGACACTTCCTGGTTAGACGGACACCCTGAGATAGAGGTGACACAGCGAGGTACAATAAAGATTGATGATGAAACTCTTGCAACTACGAGACCCGGTGTTTTTGCTGGAGGAGATGTTGCCTTCGGGCCCAGGATAGTAATAGAAGCAATTGGAAATGGCGCACAGGCTGCAAGATCCATTGATCGATATATAAGAGGAGAAGGTCTTCGAGAACCTAAGAAAAAGGTTTGGGTTACGCTTTCTGATAACAAGATCAATGCGCGCGAAGCAAATTATGATGTCGTGCCCCGCCAGGAGATGTCGATGTTACCTGCAGAAGAGAGGCAGGTCTCATTTAATATGGTAGAGCTCGGCCTTACTGGGGAACAAGCGAAGATAGAATCTTCCCGTTGCCTTAAATGTGACCTTACTATTGATGTGGAGACAAAAGACTGCATACTCTGCGGCAGATGCACCATGGTATGCCCGATGGGAGCGCTGAGGATGGTGGATGCGCAAGATGAAACAAAAGTTTACGTGCCCTCGGTTAGTGAAGACGGTCTTGTAATAAAATATACTGATAAATGCATTCGTTGTGGTAATTGTAAGGATTGTCCTGTGAGTGTAATAACCATGAAACGTGTGCTTTGGGAGCCTAATGAAGAAATTAATAAAAAACTGGGAAACAGCGAGGATTAAGAGAATAGGTTTCTATAACTAATGTGGATGTAAAGTAAAAGTAATGTGAAGGGAAGGATAAACAAATGGAAATTCCGGATCTGAAAAAGAAGTTGATGGACTCTGTAAATGAAATCTGGAAGACTGTATTTCGCCATGGTTTCAAAGATACTCCCAGAAACAGGGCTCTTATAATAATAAGCAATGTGTGGCTGCATTTGCATCCGGCACAGGTCCGGGAGCATGGTACAAAAATCCGCTTTACCTGGTGTATGGGCGGTATTACTTTCTTTGTATTCCTGTTTGAATTAGTTACGGGAATATTGTTAATGTTCTATTATACTCCTGATGTAAACAAGGCTTATGCGGATATGGCAGATTTGATGTTTGTGGTACCTTATGGCAGATTATTGAGGAATAGCCACCGATGGGCTGCACATGCCATGGTGATTACGGTGAGTGTACACATGCTGCGTGTATTTTTATCGGGTTCGTATAAAGTACCCAGGCAATTTAACTGGGTGGTAGGAGTGTTATTATTGTTAATAACATTCTTATTGAGTTTTACAGGATACCTGCTGCCCTGGGACCAGCTTGGATATTGGGCTATTACGGTTGGTATGAATATGGGAAGGGCAACGCCTTTTTTAGGTTATGAGGGGCCGTTCTCACATCTGCTGGGAGTGACAATAAACAATGACGTTCGTTTTGCTCTGATTGGAGGAACAACTATAGGCGCTCCAGCCTTGTTGCGTGCCTATGTATGGCATTGTATCGCAATACCACTGATAGCCGCAGCATTGATGATGGTTCACTTCTGGAGAATACGTAAAGACGGCGGCATTTCAGGGCGGTTATAATTAATTTGTTTCGGTGACCTGCCCACCATTCCGTTTGCAAATAAATATTAGTATTTGAAAATATTTTTATTTTAAGGAGTATATCCATGGAGATCAGGCAGCACGAGAAAGAGCCGGTTGAATTGAAAGATGACAGGGTGTTTACATGGCCTAACCTTGTTGTTAAAGAGTTCCTGGCTGCTATTCTTGTTACGATAGGATTACTTTTTTATTCATTTTATGTGGATGCTCCGCTTAGTGAATTATCAGATCCGGCACACGCCGAAAATCCGGCAAAGGCGCCATGGTATTTTGCAGGTTTACAGGAACAACTGGTCTATTTCGATCCATGGTACGCCGGAGTAGTGCTTCCAAGCATAATTGTTGTGGGATTGATACTTTTGCCGTTTTTGGATAATAATCCTAAGGGAAATGGTTATTTTACGTTTAGAGAGCGGAAGTTTGCTATAGTGGTTTTTATCTCAGGCTACGTGTTCTGGTATTTACTGATATACGTTGGCACTGCTCTGAGAGGACCTTTCTGGACATTTTTCTGGCCATGGCAGGAGTGGACGCATAGTTTCCCTACACCGGCACCGCTCCATAATTTACCTTTACCATTGGGGATTGCACTTTCGATCGGGTTTTATACTGTGGGACTTGTCTTCCCTTTATTTATTAAGAAAGGAATCCTTTTTCGTAATCTGGGCATCATACGGTATGCCATTACAATGGGGCTTCTTCTAACAATGATCGGCACAGCGGGCAAGATGATTTTGAGACTTGTATTTAATATCAAATATGTTATAGCGACCCCATGGATAAACATATGATTAATCTCGAAATTCGTAAACGATTATTTCCAGAGAGTAGGTGATTTGTGAGCATACGAGGAGTAATATTTTTTATCTCAAGTGCCCTGTTACTTTTAATTACAGGTATGTGGATTAATGTTGAGCGGCATCCGGAATGGAAAAAATATCAAAAGAGATATTACAAAGAACATGCACTAAAGACAGAGAAAGAGTATGCTGCCTCTACATCTGAAGAAGAACAAGAGTCGCTTGGCAAGGAGTTGGCATTCTTGAAGAAACCTGTATATGAAGTTAAGCAGATTCTCTTGAAAGGCAAGTCATTGTGGTCGGAAGGAGGAAATGGAGACAGGGTGGATAGATGCATGACTTGTCATCTGGGAATAAACAGGGAGGATAGTATTTCTGAAGCCCAGCCTTTCTCAAGTCATCCGAGGTGGGAAGTTTACCTTGAAAATCATCCACCTGAGAAGTTTGGCTGTGCGATTTGCCATGAAGGACAGGCACGGGCGATGACAAATCCGGAAAAGGCGCATGGTGAGGTTAAACACTGGCTGACACCTATGAACAGAGGTAAGCTGGCACAATCCTCGTGTATAAAATGTCATGAAAGGAATATAGAACTGGTTGGCGGAGAAGAGCTTTGGAAGGGAATAAAGCTCTTTGAAGAATTGAGATGTTTTGGCTGCCATATAACAAAAGGGTTTGGCAATGATGGGCATAGTATCGTTGCCCCTGACTTAACACGAATAGGAAGCAGGGTTAACATCGCATGGCTGATAGAGTGGCTGATGGGTCCCAAGAAATTCAGGCCAAGCACAAGGATGCCGGATTTTATTTTCAAAGAAGAGGATGTTATATCCATAACAGCATATCTCTGGCAGAATTCAGAAGGATCTTACCAGGAAATACCGGGAGAATTTGATGAAGATGTGATTGAAGAAGGCTACTTAATTTTTGAGAGTGTAGGGTGTCTGGCATGCCACAGCGATGTAGAGGAAGACGGTAAAATACACGGCCCTAATCTTGCGAGGATCGGAGAGGCTATGAAATATGAATGGCTGGTTAGCTGGTTGTTAGACCCAAGGGCCTATTCGCCAAAGACAAGCATGCCTGATCTCAGGCTCGATAACGAAAGCGCAAGGCTTTTGGCAGCGTATTTGACAACTTTAAAAGGCGAAGGGTACAAAGAGAAGCCGGAAAAGTATGAATGGCTGGACGATCCGGAAGTGGCAAAACAGGGAGAAAAACTGATTATAGAATATGGCTGTTCAGGATGTCATAATATAAAGGGTATGGAGGGCCAGGGTAAGATAGGTGTAGAATTGACAGAGATAGGCTCCAAAAATATACACTTCTTTGATTTTGGTTCTGAAGAAAAACTTGGCCATTCTTTGCAGAAAGAAATACTCAGCCTTGTTGGACTGGAAGATGCAGAAAAGAATGTAGGTAAGGCAAGACATACCTGGATAAAGGCAAAGCTGGGTAATCCGAGACAATTTGATGAAGAAAATTTAAAGATGCCTAACTTCCGGTTGAATCAGGAGGAGATAGAGGCGTTGTCCATATTATTAGTAGGTTTAAGGAGAGAGAAACTGGAGGAGAGCTATGTGTATAAAGCATCAGAAAAAGAGAAGTACATTGCAGAAGGCAATAGAGTTCTGTACAAATACAATTGCATGGGATGTCATCAGTTTACAATAGACACATTGTATTTGAAAGATGGAAGTTGTTTAGAAGGCATGGTTAAGCTCGAGGAAGAAGATAGCTTGTTTTTCCAGTTATGGGAGGATGATGAAAAACTTGGGCGAATGGCCGGAGATACGGTGCAAATAGAGAAAGAGCATATAAGTAGCAGAGAAAGCGCCGAAGGAGGAGAAGAAATAGCTTCACTAATAATTGATTATCATGTTGAGGTGGACAGTATGATGCCGGAGGAAGCAAAAGTTTTTACACCACCAGTGTTGTATGGTGAAGGAAGGAAGGTACAGTGTACATGGCTTTTCAGCTTTCTTGAAGAGCCTATTGCCCTGAGACCCTGGCTGGATATCCGCATGCCGACATTTCGCTTATCAGAGAAAGAGGCTACATTAATATCCAGATATCTTGCAGTTGTAGACGGAGAAGAATATCCGTATGAGTTTTTAAGAGAAAAAAGGGATTACTATATAAAACAAAAAGAGCTGGAAAATCCAGGTTACCTGGCAAAGGCAAGGCGTCTGTTTGAATCCAAGGATGTAAATTGTGCGTCCTGTCATGTCAGAGGAGATAAAACACCTGACGGAGACCCTGCGGATTGGGCACCGGATTTGTTATTGTCAAAAGAGAGGTTGAAACCTGATTGGATAGAGGAGTGGCTGTTAGACCCCCAGATAATACAGCCCGGCACAAAGATGCCAAAGTTTTTCAGGGAAGGTACCTTCCAGGACATTTTCCCGGGGACACCGGAAGAACAATCCGAGGCAATTAAGGACCTATTAATGAATCTTCCAGAGGATATGTTCATGGAACAAGGTCATGAATCAAAAGAATCAGTTAAATAAAAAATTTAAAGATTTCAAATTCTTTTTGAAAATTTTATTAACCTTTTAAGAATAATAATAAATTTCGATATGATTGAAATGGCTGTAGAGAAACAATCACCGGTTCTGGAAAAGATGATTGGAAATTGCTTTTTAGAAATTTTGTAAGAGTAGTAAAGTAATTAACAAAATTCAAACAAATCATAGAATCCGACATAATTCAATCAATATGGTAAATGTTTAGTTTAAAGTATAGTGTGTCCTCAACCATTAATGTTTTTCATTAATTTCAACAGTGCTTTAATTAAGAGGCTTTGAATGAAAACATATAATACAGAGGAGAAGATTAAAAATGACAATTTTGAGTAGTGAAAATGCTTTACAAAAGCTGATGGAGGGCAATAAACGTTATGTTGCCGAGAAGCCTGTCTACCCTAATCAAACAACCGTTCGCCGTGCAGAAATTGCTGAAGGCCAACATCCTTTTGCAATCATTGTTAGCTGTTCGGATTCACGGGTTCCTCCTGAGATAATATTCGATCAGGGACTAGGCGATTTATTTGTCATTCGTGTGGCTGGTAATACTGTGGATAATATGGTTATGGCCAGTGTGGAATATGCAGCCGAACATTTAAATGTACAGCTGGCTTTAGTGTTAGGACATAAAAGATGTGGTGCAGTGGATGCCGCTATAAAGAGTGATGGTTCCCGTGGTTCCATTGATAATTTGATTAAGGCTATTAAGCCGGCAGTAGAGAAAGCTAAAAATCAGACTGGTGACCTACAGGATAATGCAGTAAAAGCTAATGTAAAAATGGTTGTTGATCAATTAAAATCGTCGAAACCGATTCTGTGTGAATTGGTAAAAGATAACAAGTTAATGATCATTGGTGCATTTTATGATTTGGATAGTGGATTAGTAGACGTAATCACATGATTTGATGAAAAAGAATACAATACCTAAATAAAAGTGCCTATCATTTTATTTCAACATAATACGGTTAGGTTTTTGTGTAGTAAATTTAGGACTGAATAAGTTTATTTTCCTGTTTTTATTGAATTCCTCTTACCAGAAGCTTTTCATGTAAGATGTTCCGTTTAACAGAAGCGACTCTGTTTTTAGTAATCGATTTTATTATTGATATTATCATACTAACGAATATGAAGCTCCATGTAGCAAAGGCGATATAGATAAAACATTTTGAAATGTTTATTAGAAATCTTACATGAAAAGCTTGCGATAGTTTTATTGTACAGGCTGTATACATTCCCAAAGGGAAGACCATGCTCCAGTATAAGGGACAGTATTCGAACCGTACTTTGTGAAATCCATATTTCCATATTGCCAGGATTATTAAAAGTGGCAACCACCATGTGCCGAATGACCAGAAAAACAGTGTGAAACCTTTTGTAAATGTTAATAAATCAAGAAAAGCACCACCTAGTTGGGGAAAGTTTATACATAGAAGAGTACCAGCCATCGTGGTAATGGCAAGTGCACCCATATTAATCCAATAAGGTGGTACTAATGCGTCTGGCGGCATCTTGAAGAATACTAGCCTGTGAAAAAGAATCGTAATTAAAATAATATAAAGGAAAGAACCAATCATCCACCACGCTAAGGAAGAAAACATAACAATACTACTGTAGCCTACAAATTTGGGCGCAAGCATAGCGCCAAGAACAGCTACAGATTGTGTTCCTACGGTAGCTATCAGCCAACCTCCATGTATTGCTGTTTCAAGTTTTTCTTCACATCTAATGAAGAGTATACTGAATGTGGACAACGAAACAATTGTCCAGAGAAAGATACCAAAAAACCAAAGTCCCATTGCTATTTTCGGGCAGTTTGCAATAGAAATAAATTGGGCACCCAAAACGTTTGTACTTGCAACAGTGGTAAAGAATACTAAACTCATTTTCGAATTGGAAATGTCATTTAACAAAAGATCCCAGTACATACATAATCGTGTTACCTGTAAAGTTAGAATAATTGCATATGTAAAAATGTTGAGGTAAAAAAGCCCGATTGCAATAACAGTAAAACCCAATAGATTAGACGCGATAGAAATTATACCTGTAGCCATTACCATCGCGAAATATGCTGGATGAAATGTTTTAATTGTATCTCTCATAACGCTCATTTAATAACATTCTTACCTTTCTAAGGAATTAATATACTTCGTGGTTTTCTTAATATACCTGAGCCGACTCACATTCTTGTGGACTGGCTTGTATGAGCAAGCGAGAGAAAAAGTGGCAGAAAAAGTTATGACATACCTAAACTTCTCCTCCACTGGCCCATTACTCTACCTCACATCCTTTTTACTAACAGAGCTAGCAAAAAGCCTTACAAAGAAACTGGGGGGATAAAATAATTCCACTACTCTCCCCCCTTGATTAATATGTGCAGCAAGATACGTAAATCATTATGTATACTGAAACTCCTCTACAGCTAACTTCAATTCAACTCCCGGACATATCCTACAATACTTTGGATTATAACCACTCTCTGGAATGCCGTAGTATTTTTCGCATTCAGGACAAATCAAATACTTTACTGTCCCTTTGTTTTTCCTTTTGTATTTCCCATTGCCGTTATGAGTGTGATTGTCAAATTCTTTTGTAATTCCTAAAATCATCTCACCACAATGTTCACAACAAGGATTAATCTTATCAGGCATGTAAGATAGTTTTTCCTTACATTTAGGACATGTAAAATTCTTCTCCATTTAATTCACCTACTTTCATAAAAAATTAAAATGATAACTGTCAGCTCTCAATCTGACCATACTTTGAAATATTTATATTCCTGATGTTGTTGGATAACCTTTATGGCAAAATACGTACCATTATAAATTTATCTATGAATTTTCAGTGCCTGTTGAAAACTAAACAATTTTATAATTATGGTAAAATATGATTGAAGTTAAGGGAGGTTTCTTTATAACTCAGAAAAGGATTACCAATAAATCACTAAGGCACAAAGCATATGGTGAGTGCTTGAAAGTCTTTTGTTTCAATAGGTTGTGAGTTTTAAAAATTCTTAAGAATAATACTGGGTGAGACAGGGATAGAATCTGATGATGTTTTATTTAAAATCGGAATCAGATTTTATAAAACTGTCAATCTGGTGTGATAATAATTTTATTAACACCTCTTTTCCGGTACAATTCATAGTCTATTTGATAATAAAAAGTGTTCAATTATAGAAAGTGTAAAGTTCTGACTTCTGTAAAATTTTACACTTTATTCAGGTTTGCGATCCTTTACTATATTATATTCTTCCATCTTCAAATAGATATTTGTACGGCTCATGCCAAGTTTGCGTGCCGCCTTGGCCTTGTTCCAATTGCTTTCTTCTAATGCCTGTAAGATTGATTGCCGATCAAAGTGCTCTCTCCTTTTTAACGATTGTATGTTAGCAACATTAAGATTTTGGAATTCCTGTGGTAAATTATCTATAGTAATTATGTTCTTTTTGCACATGACTATGGCGGATTCTAAGGTGTGCTGAAGTTCCCTAACATTACCAGGCCATTTGTAATACATAAATACCTTTAAAACTTCTGTAGATATACATTTAATACTTTTATTTAATTTCTTATTGAACTTTTTTATAAAATAGTCTACCAGAAGGGGAATGTCCTCACGTCTTTTCCTGAGCGGTGGCATAGTCAATTCTACAACTTTTAGTCTGTGAAATAAGTCTTCACGGAATTTCCCCTGCTTTACTTTTTTGCGAAGATCCTGATTTGTGGCTGCTATAATCCGAATATCTACTTTAACAGGAGTTGATTCACCTAAACGTTCAAATTCCTGTTCCTGTAGCACTCTTAATAGCCGTAGTTGCATTGTATTCGATATATCTCCTATTTCGTCTAAAAAGATAGTACCTCCATCAGCCTTTTGGAATCTACCGATTCTATCACTGACAGCTCCAGTAAATGCACCCTTAACGTGTCCAAATAGTTCACTTTCAAGCACGTTATCAGACAATGCGGCGCAATTTACCATAACAAAGGGGATTTTAATGCTTTTCTGGTGATAATGCAGCGCCTCTGCCACCAGTTCCTTTCCTGTACCATTTTCACCTGTAATCAAGACTGTTGTTTTAACGTCAGCCAGGGCATCAATAAAATCATAAACCCTTTGCATTTCCTTACTTTTACCTATTAAATTTTGTAGTTGCCGGCGTTCATGCAGATCAGTTTCCAGATTAACAAGTTTTGTTTCGTCTCTAATAACCATGACGCAACCACAAAATTTCTCCTGATAGCCAAAGAGTGGGTATGTGATAACACTAATAACACGTTTTGGCTGTCCTTGCTTATTACATTCAAAACGGCTTGTTTCAACGGGAAGTTTTGTATTGATTGTCTCGTTAAGTGATTCTATACATTTTCCACTGCAACCATCCACAAAAGATTCATATCTCTTTCCTCTCGCCTCAACTGGAAAGCCACATATTTCTTTTGCAGCCTCATTGAATTCAAGAATCACTAAATCCTTATCCACTGCAATAATTGCGTCTTTAATGCTCTTGAAGATTGCCTCAAGGTTAGATCTGTAATGAATTAGTTTCCGTTCATTAGTAATCGTTTTAGTTATTTGTATCAGATGACTTAACAGTTTCTGATCGTCTAATGGTTTTAAAATGAACTTGTCAGCACCCATATTAATAAATGTCATAAGATAATCCGAGTCATCATGTGCAGAAATGACAATAATTATCTGTTCCCTATTGATTTCTTTGATCTTATTAACCATCTCGATACCATTCATAACTGGCATCTTGATATCACTAAACACAATGTCATAGTTACCGTGTTTGTATTTATCCAATCCGTCCTGGCCATTAATGGCGGTATCAACTGTCTTAAAAAACTCAGATAATAAATCTGTTATTTCGAGCCTGACGTCATTATCATCTTCGACAAGCAGCACATGGATATCTTTAGCGTATTTTGCAAGATCTTTTATTATTGTGTCCATTTTAGTTTAGATTGTTTCCTTATGAAATCTCTATGATAGCCATGTTCTCACACAGTTGGCGGAACTTGTATCGGTAATTTAATTATAAACTTAGCCCCACTTTTGATATTCTGAGCAGTAATGTGTCCTTTACAATGCTCTTCAATAATAGTCTTGCACATATATAGTCCAAGACCTGTATAGTGGACTGGGATTTTCGGACCAGTAGTTAAGATGCATTTTTGATGTTATAATGTCAAAAAGGAGGTCTGGAAATGAGAAAGGGTTTTAATGCTGA
>JAANXD010000045.1 GCA_018263435.1 Candidatus Scalindua arabica
AAACTCGATAATGGAGACTCTTCCTGAGCACAGGGCCGATCGCATGGCCTGTTCCAACAATCGGACAATCTTCCATGCGGTCATATTATGCAGGCCCCTCTTACTGGAGTCAAGTAGATATGCCAATATCATATTTTACAATAACACATAAATATGTGTAGCACATAAACAAGTGTTAGTCAACTAAAAAAGGGCTTAAATTTATCGTACAGGGTTATAAGCTTTTTCTTATAATATTCTATATTCTCATCCGGTTTTTCATGGTCCCACTGTGAAGCGAGTTTACAATTGTCGAACACCCTTACCCTGCCCTTATCACCAATTACGTAATAGGAGATCTGGTCACCCGGTTGGTAGTTACGCTCTGACTTAATAGCCAGCTCATATGCGGCGGCGGCACTTCTTTTCTTCTTACTAATCTTCTCGGTATATGTAGCAAGAGACTCCTGTAAGGTCTCTGTCTTGACAAACATCTTCTTGTCCCACTTATGGTTCATAAGTTCATCAGTATACTTTTCCAGAAGCTTATCCACTTTCTTTTCCTCCCCCTTGAGCAGGTGAAAAAACATCTCTTCCATGAATTTGCGCTGAAAAAGTTCCAAACCTCTGGAGCGCAGACCTGACCCCTTGATGATCATCTTATCATCATAACCAAGGAGTACATAATTCTTAATCTTATAGCTGAACATTGCCTTGTATCTGCCTGCCAGTTCAAGATTTATCCCTGCCGGAAGTGCGTCTGATAATTCACTGATAAGCCCTTCCTCATCCTTCTTCTTTTTAATACCTGCAGATGGAACGAAGTAGATACCGTCAGTATCAATCTCTATCACTTTACAGTCTTTACCCTCCAGCCATTTAATCATAGACTTTATAATACTTCTCCCCTTCTTCGTTACCTTATCTGCTTTATCAAAATCGCTAAAGTGGCCATAAGCAAATCCCATATATCCATAAAATGAATTTATAAGCACCTTAAAAGTGGCCTGAAGAGCATCAAAATACATCTTTTCAGACTTTGACTTTGCAACAGATACCATCTCCTTAGCTCTCAATCTGAAGTCTACCAGATCCTCTAACAACGAACGAAAGATATTAAGCGAGTCATCGCTCGGAAAATATTTAAAGGCTAACATTATGGATGGGTACAGTGATTGGACATCACAATACAAAATCTTTTTGATTATACCCTGATGAAACATATCTGTATATCCACCGGAATATTCTCTGGATAAAGGTGTTTTTGGAATTGAGTGATTTGAGTTTATGTATTCTCTTATGAAGAGTGAATCTATCTTTGTCGCGTTACCTCTTATAATTGCGTTCTGAAACGAATATGGAAATATCCGGGTCTGGTAATAAAAACTCTGGCTCAGTATTTCGCTGATAGCCCTTGTCTCTCTTACGTCATCCATACCGTATTTTAGAAGCTCATCCGGCTTGTTGTCATAATACCAGTTTATTTTGTCAGGGTCTATATACGTCCTCTTCGGTGCTGCAACATTGAAGTGTTTGGCAACATTCTTCAGGCCGTAGCTTTCCAGATTCCTTGCAGTAACATCATACATCTGAGCCAGTATATACGTGTCTACAATATGACGGCCATACGCCTCATATTTCCTGTAAGATATTGTTCGTTCAGCAATATTTAACCGTGATGGGTGAGACTTGAGATTCTGCCTGTTGCGTCCCACAGCCAGAGGAACTTTATACCTTCTGGCACGTGCCTCTATGTATGTCAAATCAAAATTAAATATATTATGCCCCTCTATTACATCAGGATCTCTTAAATTTATCTGTTCAGCCATAATCTCCAGCATCTCTTTCTCGCTATGTTCTCTACCTGAAATTGCATATTCCCAACCGCTGCTGTCTGAAAGAGATATCACAGTAATACTGTCCTCTTCCCTGTGAGGATTCGAGAACTCATATCCCTCTGCACAATATGTCTCAATGTCAAGCTGGAGCCTGATCAGATCATTAAATGACAATTCCTTAAAAAGTGTTCGTCCCGAAACAAGAAGGTATTGATGAACCGGATCATTTAAATAAAAGAAAGGTGAGTTTGATCCTGCAGGAGTTGCACCTGTAGTTTTCTTAAAATACTTCAACAACCTCTGTAATTCAGCCCAATCGTCCAGATAAATCAAGTATGCATAATACGCCTCCCCTTTAAGCCTCTTTGCCTCATACTTACCATTCCATTCATCCATATATATAGTATCTACCAGGAAGATAAATGGCTTGAAGGTTTCCCTCTTTGATGTGACTTGCTTTCCCTTACGAAAGAATATCTCAACAGTATTTTTACCATCAAACTCTACTGCAGTAATAAACGGTGTAGAATCACGGCCAAAAAGAATCTCGTTTTCGTGAAATATTACCTTTTTAAATTTCATATCCATTTGAAACCTACGTCCTTATTATTGAAGCAAAGCACTCCTGTATCATAATTCCTTGTATTTAACTTCTTGTCCGGTGTCTTAACATAATGCTTTAAAATAGTCTCAATAACTCCATAATGAGTCATGAAAAGAACTGCCTTACCCTCGTACCTGCTTAATACATTTTCAACAAAATCTATTATTCTTTTACTGAAAGAATCTCCACTTTCCCCATCAGGGTAATGTTTCCAGGTTTGCTTCTTATGAAGCAAAATGGTTTCCTTTACCTCTTCAATATTTTTACCCGTAAACTGGCCAAAATCCAGCTCCCTTATTTCTGTACAATAATTTACACCAATATTAATATCTAATTTCTCAAGCAATATTTCAAGGCTTTTTCTGGTTCTTTCAAGATCACTGCAAAAGATGGCATCTAACATTATGCCTTTGAGCATTCTGGCCCTGCCCCTTGTGGCAACTATTCCCTCTTGTGTCAAAGGTGAATCATTATGACTCTGAATAACCCTGCGAACGTTATCTTCAGTCTCCCCATGCCTCAAAAGATATAAAGTTGTTATTTTGTCATTACCCATAAGAATTATCACCTACTGCCTGCCTGCCCCCCGTCCCCGCCCGAACGCTTACTATTACCCACAAATATTTCTAAAATTTACCCTTTTGGTGGGATTTTATTTTTTCTAAATTGCATAATGATAATTTTTTCCATTTTTCTATCAACTGATTAATCTCTTTTAGATTCTTGAGCGATTTCTTGAACATCTGAACCTGACTTTTGTTTAAAGTTTTCGTAATAGTTTTTCCTTTTTCTTTTCTCGTCCATATCCAATAAGGCCCATGCCAATATTGCTTATCCTGACGGCAATAACAATTTTCTTTTCCACATTGCTTATATTGCTTCAATAGGGTTCCTTGAAGAATCCAGTCCTTGGCTATAATTTTATTTTTTAATGCTTGAATATTTGAATACATTTTATTTATTATACCTTGAAGTATTATATACTACAAGTATATTTAAGGGAGGAAAAAATGGATTCAGAAGTGTGGGCTGAAAAAGAATTTGAAATGGTAGATTTGGGGGATAGAAGTATACTTTAAGGTTATTAAATCAGGGTTCAATGTAGAAGATTGTATACTAGAAAGAGCAGACCGACTCATTCGTTATTTAGCTGTTGTTAGTATTGTAGCATGGAGGGTCTATTGGTTGACATTAGTATCCAGGACTGCTCCTACTACATCTGCATTATTATTTTTGAATGATTTTGATTGGAAAATATTATTCGCCAAGTTTAATCCAAACAAAAAAATACCCAAACGTCCTCCAACCATGAAACAAATCACAACATGGATAGCTCAACTTGGGGGATTTCTTGCCAGGAAAGGTGACGGGGAACCTGGCGTCACCCATATTTGGCGTGGCTTGAAGAAATTAGCCGACATGATTGAAGGGGCTCAGTTGATAAGGAATATTTGTGGGTAATAGTAAGCGCCCGAACGACGCAGTCGGGCAGGCGATCCGGCACGGGCGGGCGACAAGCATTCTGGCTGGGACGGGGAGGACTCCAACTTTGGACTCCTTGCGAAAGCAAGGTCGCGTTCCTCTCTTTCTAGAAAAAATAAGAAAAGACATGAAAATGGCAGTAGTAGTTGACTATCAAATTGTCTATCTTGATCACGCCTTCACAAACCTTTTCCCTGAAAGCTGCTTCACCACTCTTTTCACTTCCAATATCATTAATATGCTTGCAACATTGGATGATGGCAGGCCGGAGTTTGTAGTAATCTCATCTATGGCCCTGGGAGTGCTCGAAAGGAGTGAGAACACCTTGTTTTCCTGCGAATTCAGTGAGAGGCTTCTAATGTCCTCGACTTTTTTATTATCCTTTATGTGTATAGTCTCGGCAAGCAGTCCCAGTTCCTCAACAATATCATTTAGGTCTTCAACGAGTTTTGCACCTTCTTTGATGAGTTTGTTGGTACCCTTGCTGTAATTGCTGTCGATATTGCCGGGAATAGCAAATACTTCTTTTCCCTGCTCAAGTGCCCATTTTGCCGTAATGAGTGAACCGCTCCAGAGTGTCGACTCTATAACCAGTACTCCAAGTGACAGCCCACTGATTATCCTGTTCCTTGGCGGAAAATTACGATTACTGGGTGGAGTAGTCATGGGCAATTCAGAAATCACCGCACCATGTGAAGCAATATTTTCCGAGAGTTCTCTGTTTTCACGTGGATAAATAACTCCAAGGCCGCAGCCAAGTACGGCTATCGTCCTTCCCTTTCCCTTGATTGCCCCAGAATGCACACCGGTATCAATACCCCTTGCCATACCGCTTACGACACAGAAACCAGTCTGAGCCAACTGTGCTGCAAATCTTTCCGCCTGAATCCGGCCATAGTAACTGCACCTGCGTGCACCAACAATGGCAAGAGCAAGAGTATCACTTTTTAAGATATCTCCTTTAATATAGAGTATGAGAGGCGGGTCATATATCTGCTTGAGGTTGTGAGGAAATTGATCACTTGTGAAAGGAACTATTTTTACATTATCCCTTTCGGCCAGCTTAATCTCTTTATCAACATCTGCGGCCTTTGAACCGTTTATAATCCTGTCAGCTATTTTACTACCTATACCGGGGATCTTTTCAAGTCTGCTTTTCGGACAATCCAGTATTGACTTAACAGAACCGAGATGTTCGATAAGATTGCGATAGGTCTTAATACCTATACCGCTAATCAAATTTAAACGAAGCAGACCTTCAAAATCATCCATGATTGGTCCCTTATTTCTCCCGTTATTACCTAATCTTCAATTAACTACTAATGTGGTAATGCAAATATTGGTAACGAAGATAATCGTGACTAATCGGCAAGGACTTTCAGAATAGTTTCTTCATCTGCCCCATCATTAATTACTACGTCTCCGATCCTTATAGGGAGAACAAACCTCAATCTTCCACCAATTGTTTTCTTGTCTTGATATAATATACTGACAATATCATTGGGGTTTAATTCCGTGTCTTTAAGACTCAATCCCAATTTCACAAACAACGACTCCTGTCTTTTTAATACCTCCTCGTCTACAAGTTTCATTTCTATTGCTATCTTTGTCGCATATATCATACCCATAGCCACCGCATCCCCATGTCTGTATTTCTTGTATGATGTCAGTGCTTCCAGTGCATGCCCGATGGTATGTCCGTAATTTAAGATAGCCCTCAGACCTTCTTCCTTTTCATCGAGTTCTACGACGTGTGCCTTAACCTTGCATGAGTTGTATATGATCTCTTCTAACACAGCTGGTTCAAGTTTCATGATTGCAGGAAGATGCTTTTCTATATATTCAAAAAACGCAGAATCCTTAATCATCCCGTATTTAATTACCTCAACCATACCCGCAGTCATTTCCTCCTTTGGTAACGTCCGGAGGGTATCAGTATCGATGAAGACAGACTTTGGCTGGTAGAAACAGCCGATCATATTCTTCCCTCTCGGATGGTTAACAGCAACTTTACCACCAATACTACTGTCAACTTGCGCCAGTAGTGTAGTAGGAATTTGCACAAAAGGTATACCCCTCATAAATGTCGAGGCAACAAAACCCACTAAATCACCCAACACACCGCCCCCTAATGCAACAATAAGAGACTTTCTGTCCATCTCATGATCGAATAAGTTTTCATACAATTCCTCCGCCTTTGCCATCGACTTCTGCTCTTCCCCGAGCTCCATTGAAACCACCTTGACATCAAATTTACATTCCGATAGGCTATCCAAGACAATGTTTCCATAAAGCGGGGCTACAGTTTTGTCCGTTACAATAATGGCCTTACTGGGACTTATGACCTTTGAAATGAGGGTTCCAACTTGATTAAGGATACCCTTATCAATGATTATGTTGTAACTGTCTTTACCGAGATCAACGAAGATGTCTTTCATGCTGGTAATTTTGTAAGCCATGCTGATTTCTTTGTCAAGGAAAAAGAGCCTTTATTACATTTAAAAGAAACTTGGACACAGATGAACACAGATTTTCATGATGCCAAATATAAAGACCTAACCGAAAAGATTATTAAAATATTTTATAAAGTTTACAATAACCTTGGTTATGGTTTTCTAGAAAAAGTGTATGAAAATGAAGTTATAGGAGAATACTTTGCTGATATTTTGGTTGATAACAAAGTAATTGTAGAAATAAAGGCCTCAAAGAGTTTGGCAGTAGAGAATGAAGCACAACTATTAAACTATCTAAAGGCAACAGATATTGAAGTTGGACTTTTACTTAATTTTGGTCCTAAACCTGATTTCAAGCGTAAGGTTTTTGATAATATAAGAAAATAGTTATCTGTGTATATCTGCGAAAATCCGTGTCCTATTCAACTTAGAAATTAATCTATTTGATGAAATCTAAACTTTTCAATTCCTATAAACAGGCAAAAGAATTCCTGATGCAGACCATAGATTACGAAAAGCTGACACAGTATAAATATGATACCTCCACCTTTGACCTCAAGAGGATGGAAGAGATGATGTCGTCCGTGGGGAATCCTCACAAAAAGGGAAGGTGTGTCCATATAACAGGAACCAAAGGCAAGGGGTCTACGGCAATAATGATTGCCTCGACCCTGAAAGAGCTTGGCCTGAAGACGGGTCTTTTCACCTCACCTCACCTTATATATCTGGGTGAAAGGATGAAGGTCAACGACAGGATGATTTCACAAACAATGTTTGTACAATTAATAAACAGGCTCAAGCCCTATATAGATAGAATAATGCTCAAAGATCCCATTCTAATGCCCACCTTCTTTGAAATAGTCACCGCAATTGCATTTCTCTATTTCGAAAAGAAGAAAGCAGATATATCAGTCCTGGAAGTTGGCATGGGCGGAAGACTTGATTCGACTAACATTATACTGCCGGATATCTCAGTCATAACGCCTGTTGGTTATGACCATACGGACAGGCTTGGACATACACTCGACAAAATAGCATACGAAAAGGCAGGAATAATTAAAGAAGGCATTCCTGTTGTTTCATCTATACAGAAACCGAAAGCCCTCTCAGTAATTTCAAGAACATGTAAAGAAATGAATGCCCGTCTGTATCTCGTCGGAAGAGATATCCTGATTAATAATATTAAAGTAACAAATAGGAACGGCGTTTATGGAACTGAATGTGAAATACAAACATGGAGAAACAAATATAAGAATATATATTTGCCACTGATTGGGCGGCATCAGATTGAAAACTGTGCAACAGCGATAGGAGCCCTGGAGATTTTGTCTGAAACCGGCGTAATAAAGGCTGACAATGAAATGGCAATAAATGCTCTGGCAAAGGTTAAATGCCCTGCCAGGATTGAAGTGGTATTAGAAAGCCCGTTAGTGGTACTGGACACCGCTCACACAGTCTCCTCTATGAAGATATTGAGGGAATCAATAAAAGAGAATCTTTCCTTTAAGAAATTAATAGTAGTAATAGGTTTGTCAGAAGACAAGGATATTGCAGGTGTTCTCAGGGAAATAGCTTCTACCACTGATGACTTAATCCTTACAAGGACAGGCAACCCCCGCGAGGCAGCACCGGAACAGATGGCAGTTATGGCAAAACACTTCTACCATAAAAAACCAATTGTAATTGGAAATATTGATGAAGCGCTGAAAGAGGCTAAAAAGATTGCAAAGAAAGACGACCTGATATGCATAACCGGCTCTTTCTTCTTAGCAGGTAAGGTGAAAGAAATACTTAAACTAAAATCACAATAAACAAAACCCAAATTGCAAATAATACCAAAACTACAATAACAAAATTACAAACAAAGGATTAATGCTCTGGTCATTCGGTTTTGGTAATTGTAATTTATTTGTTATTTGTGTATTGTAGCTTGTAATTTTAAATATTCGATATCTGCTTTTAACTGCCCCAGAACCCCTCAATATTCAATCAGCAATCTACAATCTATAACCACTCACCCCTCCAATATCTCTGATGCCTTTTTCAGGTTTGACACCCAGAATATCCCTATGGACTCTCCTTCACCGGGAGGAACACTGACATAAGCGTACTCAATATTTATCCTCGCTTTAGAGAGTTGTCTGGTTATATCTGCCAGTGTACCAGGTTTGTGTGTCATTTCCAGCGACAACACGTCTGTCTCAATAACATTAAGCCCGTCCTCTTTAAGAGTTTTTACCGCGTGTTCATGATCGTCAACAACCATGCGGATAAGCCCTGAATCTATTGTGTCCAGGACTGACATCGCCAGTATGTTTATATCTTTACTGGCCATCTCTGCGCATACATTTGACAATGATCCGGGGTTATTTGCGAGAAGAATTGTTAACTGTTTTACGATTGGCATCTAATCTACCTCCTTTTTGGTGTTCAAATTATCCTTGTAACTTATAGCGAGACCAGCCCCCGACGGTTCTCCTTTCATCAGCCAACTACCTGTTCCATGTTTCTTAGCCCAATCAAAATCTACAAAAGCGCTTCCAAAAGATTCAAAATACCCGGAAGGTTCAATATCTTTATACTTTGCAAAGATTATGGCATCAGCACCCACCTTTCCGGCCTGATCTCTCAAACTGTCATTGATCTGCTCTTTTGTCAATGTATCTCCCCCATAAACAAAAACCACTCCAATCCTCTCATAAATCAGATCAGAATCCCCGGAAGATATTGATAACACAGCACTTTCGCTCTTCGGCAGATATTCATTTGTAGATATCTTTGCAAAGTTGGTACTTGTACAACCAATAGAAAAGAATACAAGTGTAATTAATATTAATACGCGTTTCTGTAAATTCACTAATCCTCTTGTAATTAAAAAGAGATATTCCCTGCTCTAAAAACAGAGTTTACTTAATCCTTGAGAAATCAACTTTATATCTTTCTTCTCCAAAATCCCTTATAACTATTATCTCAGTCTTTGCATTCGGGTCGATTGTTGAATAAGGAAAGCTTGCCAGGAAGAAGGCGGCATGCTCCTTTGGATCCTTACCTTGCAAGTCAGGCCTCCTCATATTTGCAGGTTCTATCAATGACCCACGCTGCTGCAATTTGATCTTGAAAACGTCATCACCACCTCTATAGCTTATAACCAGTGTATCTGTTTTCGTCATTGAATATGCATCTTTATCGCTTAAACTCTTTCTTGCCTTTCTCATCATGGCTGACATTACAGCAAGATCGACCAGCTTAGTCTTTATCAAACCACCACCATAATTCGGCCATTTCCCGAATATTGCCTGCCTAACTAATTCTGTTTTGAAGATTTTTTTTCCCGGATTAGATTCGCCAAGTTTAACCGTGTCTTCTATCTGTTCTTTCACAGGGTCTAACTCAATACCGTGAGATATATTTGTGAAAGAAACGCATATAATCAACACAAGCAAGAAACAAATGTAACTTAATTTAGTCTTCATCCTTCCCCCCCCTTTCAAGAATGATTTACTGATGAGAATGCAAGAAAATCTCTTAACTTTATAAACTACTGTATATTTATAGAAAGTGTATCACTTTGCTAATATACTGTCAACATATGATGTCAGAGTTTGTGCTGACCATATTACACAAACCCTTAACTCCTACATGCAGCTTGACAATATACTGCAAATAAAATAAAATTTATTTTTAGACGAAGACACCTTTAACCGTCCCCGCCAGCTTGTCCGACAAGTCTTTTGGCGGGAATGCTTGTCGCCTGCCCGTACCGGATCGCCTGCCCGACTGCGTCGTTCGGGCGGGGACGGGGGCTGGCGTATCGGCTTGTCCGGGTTGATGAAGGATTGTTTGGCGAGTATGTCATGTTTTAAATCCTTTTGAACAAGTGAATAAAATGATTTCAAGAAGAAGATTTTTAAGGACTGGCATTGCCGGAACTTGTGCGTTTTGCACCGGTTATACACCATTTGTAACAGCAGTTAATGCTTCCGGCAGAATGGATGAAGAAGAATTCCCCGCAATAGAGGCACAGTATTACAAGGAGCTTCCGGACATTCGTGTAGAATGCGAGCTGTGCCCAAGGGCATGTCAGGTAGCAGACCTGGAACGAGGCTATTGCGGAGTGAGAGAAAATCGTGATGGCAAATACTATACACTTGTCCACTCACGCGTATGTTCACTGAATGCAGATCCTATAGAAAAAAAGCCCCTATTTCACTATCTACCGGGTACAAGGGCGTATTCGATAGCAACAGCAGGATGCAATATAGAATGTAAGTTTTGCCAGAACTGGCAGATTTCTCAATTCAGGCCCGAACAGATAGACAACATCAAGCTCACACCTGAAGAAGTAATAAGATTTGCAAAAGAGAAGAAATGTGACACTGTCGCTTATACATATTCCGAACCTGTGGTCTTTTATGAATACATGTATGATACAGCAAGAGTGGGAAAACGTGAGGGCATTGGAAGTGTGATGATTTCTAACGGATACATTAAGAAAGAACCTCTGGTTAAACTATGCAGGGAATTGAGTGCTGTTAAGATAGATTTTAAAGCATTTACTGAAAAGTTTTACAAAGAAACATGTAGCGGTGAGTTAAAGCCTGTCCTTGAAACCCTTGCCACGTTGAAAGAAATCGGAATATGGTTCGAAGTTGTTATGCTTATGGTACCAACGCTAAATGACAGTGAAAAAGAGCTTCAGGATATGTGCTCTTGGATATTCGAAAATCTTGGTCCTGATGTGCCCATACATTTCACACGTTTTCACCCTACATACAAAATTAAGAACCTGCCGCCTACTCCGACAAAGACACTGGAGAAGGCAAGAAGCATAGCAATGGAATCAGGCCTGAACTTTGCATATACCGGTAATGTACCCGGCCATCCCGGAGAGAGCACATACTGTCCGGGCTGCAAGGAAGTACTCATAAAGAGAGTAGGATTCACAATTCTTGAGTATTCACTGAATGGTAACAAATGCGGTAACTGCGAACATCCAATACCAGGGGTATGGCATTAGTTCTGTTGCTTATAGTACCAAAATTACCAACAGGTTGGCACCAACAACATAAGCTCTTGTGATTTCAACAGTAAAAATCAGGAAAACACGAATATCGAAACTCGAAACAAATACGAATACCGAATGACAGAAATTCTAAACAGAGTTTTGATCATTAGAATTTTTAATTTTGAAAATTGTTTCGGATTTAGGGCTTCGGATTTCGAGTTCAAAATTCTGTAAAAAAAAACCACAGTATGACGTTAATATCTTTCGATCTTATACCATGATTTCATTTCTATTAAATTTAGTCAGAAATCTGTTTAGTGTATTCTTAAATATCTTACCGCTTCTGGTTGTTGTTACTGCCTTTCAACTCTTTGTAATTAAGCAGCCTTTTCCTGACCTCGCCGCCACTATTTCCGGATTGATTTTTGTATTAATAGGCTTGTTTCTTTTTATACAAGGCCTGGAGATCGGTTTGTTTCCGCTTGGCGAGAAAATGGCCTTCCAATTCTCTACCAAGGGAAATATCTGGTGGCTGCTTATTTTTGGATTTGCAATAGGATTCTCCACTACGATAGCAGAACCGGCATTGATTGCCGTCGCTAAGAAGGCAGGTGAGATTGCGGCTGAAGCAAATGCCATCCCTTACACTAACGAATCGATTGCAAGCTATGCATTCTGGCTTCGTGTAACTGTCGCTCTTTCAGTAGGGTCAGCCATTTCAGTAGGAGTTTTACGCATAGTCAAGGGCTGGCCGATCCACTGGTTTATTATTATCGGATATGTTTTCATAATCATTCTTACCACTTTTGCCCCAAAAGAGATTGTTGGAATAGCATATGATTCCGGGGGTGTTACGACGTCAACTATCACCGTGCCTTTAGTAGCCGCCCTTGGGGTAGGCCTGGCTACATGTATAAGGGGGAGGAGCCCAATTGTAGATGGTTTTGGGCTGATTGCCTTTGCAAGCTTGACGCCTATGTTCTTTGTCATGCTGTACGGAATAATTATTTATTAAATTAGCATTGTAAGGGCGAACAGCCGCCTGCCCAACGGCAGTTTGGCGGGTTCGCCCCTACTCACAAGGACTTAAAATGGATTTAGTTTATCACTCAATAAATGTGCTGCTTGGCACATTCAAGGATGTACTCCCGATTATCGGGGTGATCTTGTTCTTCCAACTGGTAGTTATCAGAACAAAGATTGATAACCCCGGCAGGCTGGTGTATGGGTTTTTACTGGTAGTTATCGGCTTAGCCATATTTATGATCGGATTGGAAGAGGGTCTTTTCCCTCTCGGAGAGGCAATGTCCAGGCAATTGACAGACCCTGATTTTCTGATAAAAGGTAATATCCCCCTACTTGAAGAGATTAAAATGACCGGTACTGTTTACCCTTCACTCTATTTCTGGACATATATATTTGGATTCACTATCGGTTTCGCTACCACTATTGCGGAGCCTGCATTAATAGCAGTAGCATTAAAGGCAGAAGAAGTCTCAACAGGAGCTATTTCATCCTGGGGACTCCGTCTTGCAGTGGCTTTTGGAGTGGCTATTGGTATCTCTCTCGGTTGCCACAGGATTGTTATCGGGACTCCCCTTCACTGGTATATTATCGCAGGATACATAATTGTCATTTGCCAGACATATTTTGCACCCAAGATGATTATTCCTCTTGCTTATGATTCGGGAGGAGTTACTACTTCCACTGTTACAGTTCCACTTGTTGCCGCACTTGGAATAGGGCTGGCATCTAACATCCCGGGACGTTCTGTTATCGTTGACGCCTTTGGACTTATAGCCTTTGCCTCCCTGTTCCCGATTATAACGGTACTTGGTTATGCAATAATAGCGGAATGGCGTGCAAATAGAGGCAGGAGGAAAGCTTAATGAAGACATGACATTTTTGTATTATTATTCTGTAAAACTTTATTTTAGAAACTCTTTTTTGGAGGAAAAGTTTATGCGTTTTAAAGTTATAATAGCAATGGTAGAGCAGGAACATCAGGAGAAGGTTATCGCTTCGGCAAAGGATGCCGGCGCTACAGGCGTCACAATCCTTAATGCCAGAGGTGAAGGCATACGCGAACAAAAAAGCTTTTTTGGATTACAAATGGAGCAACAGCGGGAGGTGCTTCTATTCATCGTAGAAGATTTCCATGCCAACACTATCCTGGACGCTATTTACAAAGCGGGTAATTTTGAGAAAGGGCGCGGCATGGCTTTCTCCTGGACAGTTGACAGGGTCATCGGTACAGAAAGCCAGATGGAAGCGCTGGAAAAAGCAGCTCAGGAAAAATATATTTAATACACTAGAAAAACAAGGAGAAAAAAATGGTGCAGCGAGTCAAAGACGTAATGTATGCGTATGTAGTAAATATTCACGGGATAACCAAGGTATCAGACGCCTTAAATACCATGAAGGAGGAGAACATCCAGACTGTACTGGTCAGGCCAAGGAATGACGAGGATGTATATGGACTGATTACACTTAGAGACATTGCGCAAAAGGTTATTGCGGCAGGAAAACGACTGGACGAAGTCCATGCTTATGAGATTATGACTAAGCCGGCATTGACGGTTGACGTAAATATGCCGATCACATACGTTGCACGTTTTCTTACAAACTTCAACGTATCCTGGGCGCCGGTTATGGAAAACGGTGAATTAGTCGGAATGGTTTCCTTGATGGGTATTGTGCTGAAAGGTAAGGATATATGACATTTAGTTTCTTTATATACTGGCCAATTTTGGCAAAGAATTTAAGAATTCAGGAATTGGGGAATTTAACTACTGCCCGGTAATTCTACTGCCGTACACACAAAATTTAAGCAGTTCTACTGCTACCGTGGTAAGTGTAATAAATGACAAAACACAAATAACAAATATCAAATAATTTTCAAACTACAATAACTCAATAATAACCAGGTATTGTCAGCTTTACATTATTGAACCAATTCTGGAATCCCACCAGGGCGGATGTGGACATTCGCCACAGCGAATCCGCCTTGAGCACGACCTCTCGAAAGAGAGGACGGTTATCCAGGGTTTCGGCGTGAGAAAGTTCTGCCTCATGTCGGAAGTCAGACCTGCAAGCAGCTTCAAGCAGTCATTTCTTTTAAGTATAAATTCGTGTCTAATGTATACGTGGGACTTATCTCCATTCCCTCTCTTTGCGTTGAAGTATCACAGAAGTAAATCTATATTTTTCATACTCCTTTAATATTCGTAGTTTCAATACGAATATTAAAGGTATAATGTCTGCTATGATAGAAAAACAAGCCTGCATATATCAAGTAAAGATGACTATTTCCAGATCACTGATAGAGTTCTTTAATGGATTATAAACGAAGAGAACGTAGTCAATCTCCAGCCAGCCTCTTCTGAGAGAAATGGTATATTAGAAATAACAGGCTCATCAGATTCAGCCCTGCTATTATTACACACGACCCCATTATCCCAAATATGGGGACAAAAAGCACGCCCGTAAGTATAGCACCAATAAAAGCGCCTGTATGGTCTGCACTGTCAATAGCCCCGGCTGTTGCACCCAACTCTCCTTTCCGAAGAAAATAGAGCTTACTTGCTATCGGGAACTCGATGCCTGTAAGTACACCGGTTATTACTACAAGTACCATAAAAAGATATTCGGAATTAATGAACAGAAAAGAAAGCCTATTTAAGACCAAAGGCATTATAAAGGCATAGACAACAATAAAGGCTTCCAAAGCTATGAGTATCTTTATCCACTCCTTCTCCCTCCTCTCACTGACATTGACAGGCAACCCTTCTTCACCGGCAGCTGTTCTCTGCAATATCATCCTGTTACTGAGACCTCCACCCATGGCTAAACCGAACATAAACACTGCAATGATCAGCCCTATCTTCTCATAAGCATATCCATATATATTCTGAAATGCATATATCAGAATAATCTCAAGCGCCATACTGGCAAAACCTGTCGTTGCAACAACCGCTATACTATTGAACCTCTGCTGAACATCAAGACTACGCCTGAAAACAATAACGTACACTATCCTGCAAACAAGGAACACGAAGATGGGGATTAGAATTATTTTCAGATAACTTCCTTCAAGTAATTTAAGGATACCCCCCAGTTGACTGCCTGTAAGCTTATCCCATAACACGAGATTAAAGAAATATGTAACAGGTTTTGCATCTGTATTCACACTGAGGTCTTTTCTACTTTCAATCTCATCCCCAACAAACTTAACCCTCCCCGGCGGTAAAAGATCTTGGAATAAATGCTCAGAAAAATATTCGGATTTGACACCACGCTCTACATAACGCTTAGACAATGCCTGTATATCGAAGGTGGCAGTATCAACCGAATTACTAGCGAAGAAATAATTTGTCTGTCCCGGAGAAACAATTACGTGTGGAAACACACTGTGCATAGTCTGGTAAATAGAACCTACATAATGACCCACCTCTTCTCCGAGATAATTTACTGCAGACGATACCCCTGTCGCTAAAACACCCTCCTTCTCAAGGATATCATTCGCCTCCTGAAAAAACTCTGACGTATAAAACCTGTTGAGAAAAGCCGTAGACGGATCAGGAATATTCACAAATATTAAATCATATTTATCCTCCTTCCCTGCTCTCTTAACAAAATATCTTCCATCAACATGAAAAATCTTTACCCTCTTATCCGACAATGCCTCTATCTCGTCCGGCGGCAGATATTTCCTCGTTGATTCTATCAGGACAGGGTCCAGTTCAATGTAGTGCAGTTCGTCAATCGAGTGCTTCAGCATCTCCCTCATTAATCCGCCCATCCCGCCACCTATCAGTAATACCCGCTTTGGGGACGGGTGTTGCGTCATGATAAGATGAGCTATTTGAGAATTCTCATAATCGTCAGGAAAGGCAAAGTTATACTGGCCATTTCCGAATACACTGTACTGATCCTCCCTGACACCAATTACAATATTCTCATACCTTGAGTCTATTGATTCTAAAAGCTTTATATCAGGATTCGAGGAATTCCATCTTGCGGTTATAAAATAATTATCAATCTTATTAACTACACCTGAAACCAGTAAAACAAAAGCTACAAAGAAAAGTAACAGACAGGCAAAAGAGTGCCCTTTCTTAAAGAATCTCTCCTTAAAGAATAAAAGTATTAAGAAGATATTTAAAAACAGAAAACAATCAAGGATCAACGTTATCGCAAACGGTTGAAACCTTGAAACAAGAACAAACGTAAACAGTAAGCCGCCTAAAAGACTGCCAACGGATTCAAGTATATACATAGAACCAATGTCCACGGCTGAATCCCGCGTAAACCCCCGAACCACTTTACATGCAAGGGGAAATATCAAGCCAATAGTAAAACTGAATGGCGTGATAATAAGTACAGACGAAAAAAGTAATGATAGTATAGGAATGTACTGACCTGCAGGCACGTTGAGAATTAATCTTAATACCCTGATTAAGATTAATTCCAGAGGCAGAATTACACACATTAATACCAGTACTAACGTAAATACAGGTACGTGTTCTCTTAACCTGTCTACAATCCTTCCCCCCGTTGCCGCACCGGATGCAACACCAAAAAGCCAGGTACCGAGAATTATTCCAAAACAGAGTTCGTTACCAAAAAAGACCACTATAAATTCCCGGATTATCAACACCTGCGCAATCGTTGCGTAACACCCGATGAATACCATCGAGAACAAAGCAAGCAACCACGTCCTGTTTTCAGAAACCATGCATTTCTCCGTACCGCACTAATAACAAAGTGCCTACCCGCCTAACAACTCCTCCCAGCAATCTGCAGACTGTGTCACAATAGCAAAAATACCCAATTTGTCATTTTTACTCGCCAGTATTTATGGCGGGCTGAATAGATTCTGAACTAAATTCAGAACCTTCGGTTTCAGAATCTAATAGTTTCACAACTTAACAATCTTAGAGATCCCGAAACGAGTTCGGGATGACAATTATGACACAGCCTGCAGGCTGTCGGGCAGGCGGGGAGCGGTGAAGTATTACGTAACTATTTAACTATTTTATACCTAAGTTGAGCGATTTATATTTGCTAGAAAACCGTAAAACCCACTTAAAAGGCAATAGTAATTTGTTATAATGCATTTTCAAGAAAACAAAAACTATCACCCATTAAGTGAGGAAAATATTATGAAGAAAAATGGATATAAAAGCAAGTGTAAGATTAACAAAATTGGAGTAACTGATGACACACTAAGCGGCAGAGGCGGAATGGCGCTGTTTGTGAAGTATTTAAGCAGTGTAGAGATTTACCCATTATTACAAAGTTTCTTTGGAGACATCAGAAAGAATAATAAAGGTCTAGCAGTATGGAATATGTTCAAGCAGATATTTTGTTGGTTTTACGACGGCACGAGTCGACACTTAAACTACTTTGATCAATTAAAAGGGGATGAAGGATACGCGTCAATAATAGAGAATGATTACGATGAGATGGCATCATCACATCAGATGAAACGTTTTTTCAAATCATTTTCCTGGGTTTGTGGAGGTGTATTTAGAAAGATACTAAGAAAGATGTTTATCTGGAGGCTGAGGATAGAAAAGCCTGATGTAATCGACTTAACAATTGATACGATGGTAATGGACAATGATGAGGCACACAGAGAGAAGGAGCACAACCTACATATAAGAACAAGAAAGGATTTCAACCGTTACAGATCATTTGGCGAAATAAGATAGTAGATGCGATCTTTCGAGGTGGAAAAAAGCATAGCAATTATGGCAATACCGTGGTTAATATGGTAACCGGGGTAGTTAAAGAAGTCCGCAAGGAATATAGTGAGACGGTAACAATAATACTCAGGATGGACAGTGGTTTTTTTGATGAGAAGAACTTATTGGCATTCGACAAATTGGGAATAGGTTTTATATGTACGGGCAAGATGTATAAGGGAGTAAAGGAACATGTTGGCGCTCAGACGGAAAGAGAATGGGAGAGATATTATAATGGACATAAAGAGTGGGAGTATATGGAGTTTGGCTATAGATGTGAGTCATGGAATAAATTTTATCGTGCGATATATACACGAGTAAGTTCTGATGAAAAGCAAAGGTTGTTGGACTTTGCAAGGCCAGATAATGTAATTGTAACGAATATAGGAGTTAATCCAACAGTGTTAATCAATTGTAGCACGAGGGAACAGAGAAGATTGATAAAGGCAGAGACAATCATAGAGAGCCATCATATGAGAGGAGCGGATGAATTACCGCATAGAGGATTAAAGGATTTTGGATTTGAAGAATTACCATTTAAGAGATTTGCGCCTAATAGTGCTGCTTATTATTGTATGCTGATATCATTCTTTTTATTTGAGACGTACAAAGAGGACGTCTTAAAAGAAGTGATGTCAATAGGAAGTTATGCTACGACAGTGAGAAGGAGAGCATTAGATTTTGCAGCAAAGGTTATAAACACAGGAAGAGAAATAATCCTTAAGGTAACAAAGGCGTTAATGGATAATCTGAGATTTGATATCTTATGGCAACGAAGTCAAGACCCGATACCAATAATTGCTTAGTCACTACAATTTTCCATTGTAAAAAGAAAGTTTGTGTGGGAGAGGTATGTTCATATTCAGTATGATTTCACCAAATGTCTTCATTTTGAGAAGTATGTATTGCAAGTAATCGGTTATTGTCAACCTGACACAATTTTAGTTGTTTTAAAATGCAAAATCATTGCATTTTTTTTGTTGTACATTTGAAATCGCTCAATTTGGGTTATAAATAAGAGATGCTATTTGGTATTATAAAAAATTTTTTTTCGCTCGGGCTTACAGCGTAAGTTCTTGTTAATATGATATTTATACTTACACACTCTTTTCTCACTATAAAAAACAACCGGAATATTAAGAAATACTCAGCATTGTCCGGTTAGGTTTTTGCGTAAGCATGATTTTTTCTCTGTTCTTTGAAATCGTTCTTAGTTAAAGTGTCAAAATCGAAGCTACCAGCTTCATTTTTAATTTTGATACTCAGTTCCCTGACTCTTTTGATGGATACTTTTTCATTAAAATTGTTGTGGCAATAAATGGCAATGAGCAGGTACGTAATGAGCCCTGCAAGTATTTGCACCATGAGCCCGTATTGTGATCTTGCGATGAGATGATAAACCTTAAGATGGCGTTTCCACCATCCGAAGAATATTTC
>JAANXD010000046.1 GCA_018263435.1 Candidatus Scalindua arabica
CCTCAACAGTCTGATTCAACCGGAATTTGTAGCATTTTACGGAGAATGAAATGTTTAAATCAATACTAGTACCAATTGATGGTTCGGACACAAGCCTTGTGGCTGTTGATTATGCAATCGAACTGTCAAGGTCATTTGACTCGGAGATAACCGGTATTTCAATAATTGACACAAAGAAACTTGCCGGACCATTCATGAGAGACCTTGGCACCAGCATAGGCGGTATGGTTCCGTATGGTGACTTTCAGCAGAATGTAAGAAAATTTCTGGAGGATACGTGCAGGGCTGCCCTGGATGAATTAGAGGGTAAATGTGGCTCTGCAACTATTCCCTGCACACGCACAATAAAAGAAGGCGTTGTAAGCAAGGAAATAGTCGAATCAGCTAAAAGATGCGACATGATATCAATGGGCATGGCAGGCGAGCATGCATACTTGCGTGATGCCTTTTTGGGTTCAAACCTGGAATCTGTTGCAAGGCAGACACACAAGCCCGTATTGGTAACTCCTGAAAAATTTAAGAAGATTACAAAAATACTGGTTGCATATGACGCCAGTTCTTTCTCGACCAAGGCTTTAATTGCAGGCGCGAATATTGCACAACAAATGAATCTTCCTCTAACGGTTATTACTGTATCTGACGATAAGAAATCAGGTGAAGATATTCTTTCCCAGGCAGATGAAAACCTGAAAGATCGCAACATTACATATGACAAGGTACTTAAAGGTGATGAGGTCGTGAGCGCAATCCTGGATGTCTGCAAGGAAGGTTCGTATGATTTATTGGTAATTGGCGCCTACGGCCATTCAAAGATAAGAGAATTAATCCTTGGGAATATTACCGTACAACTTATGAGGAAAGTAACCTGCCCGGTATTACTATGTAGATAAACCTCTTGTAATCTATGTTACTTTACACAGTAATCATCAAAGCAAGTCTAACTTATGTATCATATGGTTAGCACAGATTTGGAGGAGCACAATGATAGACATTAAAAACATACTTTGCCCTGTTGACCATTCGGATTGTTCAAAAGAGGCACTGAAATACGCTGTATCATTTGCAATGAAAGATAACTCGAAATTGTATCTACTGCACGTAATTGACATACGCGCTTTTGATGAGAGTATCAATGCAATGACGCCGCAAATACCTGATGATGAAACACTGAAACAACTGAAAACAAAACTCCTTGATTGTATACCTGAAGAAATAAGAGATGACATGAATGTAGAAGCCCTTGTAGTCCAGGGTATACCTTTTGTAGAGATCATAAGTACCGCAAAAAAGAACGATGTTGACATGATAGTATTAGGTTCACACGGAAGAACAGGTATCTCACACATGATGATAGGTAGTGTATCTGAAAAGGTTGTAAGAAAGGCTCCATGCCCAGTATTAACAGTGAGAAAATCAGATCACAAGTTTACCACGATTTAACAGTGGTAAGAGAAGGCATATGCTTGGCCCTGGCTTCTAAGAGTAAGTTTATGTGATCGCCACCCAGGTATTTAATATTCAATATTCAACTATAGATTCTAAAGCTCACTTATCACATCACTACCTATACATTCAGGTAAATCCTTCTCTTACTCACTGCAGAAACCGGTTGTTTTCCCTTGCATGTCACGCCATCTGCTGTTATCTTCCTTAAGTAGAAATATTCTACTTTAAATTTGTTAAATGGAAGTAACATTACAAATTTCCAAACACAAGGAACCGAATATACTTACACTTAGATAGGAGACAATTATGAAAAAACAGCAGTCAATAGTGATTGACTTTGATGGTGTTATCTGCGAACACCGTTTCCCGGATGTCGGAGAACCATCAGAAGGAGTTCAAGAAGCATTGAATACACTAAGAAAAGCGGGTTACCGCATTATTATTCATTCCTGTAGAACATCATTCAGGTTTAAGAATTTGCTCGCAGGTGATCAGTTCGAAAGGATAAAGGATTATATGAAACACTATAAATTGCCGTTTGATAAAATCTGGGAACCAGATAAGCCTATAGGGGTTGCTTATATTGATGATAAGGGCATAAAGTTCAATAATAATTAGGGTGAAATAACTGATAAATTACTTTCTAGATCCAAAAAGAATGAATGAGTATTTTCATGGGTATTAAATTATGATTTCAGTACAATACATCAGCAAGCAATATACCGATCAGGTTGTCTTTGATAAGATATCTTTCAACCTCAGTCCACGTGAGCGAATTGGCCTGGTAGGCCGGAATGGACACGGTAAGACTACTTTGTTTCGTATGCTCATAGGACAGGAGGAATGCGATGAGGGTATAATTGCAATCCCAAATAATTACCGTATAGGATATTTGAACCAACACATTAATTTTTCCAAGTCGACTGTGCTGGAGGAAGGTTGTTGTGGTCTTCCTGATAACCAGAAGACGGATGACTGGAAGGTAAAAAGAGTCCTTTCAGGTCTGGGTTTTTCCGAGGACGATTTCAACCGTGATCCTGCAGAATTTTCAGGAGGCTTCCAAATCAGGCTGAACCTTACGAAGGTTCTTGTTTCTGACCCGAACCTGCTTCTGCTTGATGAACCGACAAATTTCCTGGATATTGTTTCTATACGCTGGTTGACCAATTTCCTGAACAACTGGCCGAATGAAATTATAATCATAAGTCATGACAGGGGATTTATGGACAGCGTCGCCACGCACATCATGGGTATTCATCGTTATAAAATCAAAAAGATTGCTGGAACAACACAGGATTATTATGACCAGGTTTCAATGGAAGAAGAAGTACATGAGAAGCAACGCCTAAACGATGAAAAGAAGCGCAAACAGGCGGAACAATTCATAAACAGTTTCAGGGCCAAGGCGCGGCATGCCAGTCTTGTACAGTCACGTATAAAGTCCCTTGAAAAACAGGAAGTACTGAAAAAACTCGAGAAAATAAGCACACTCTCATTCTCATTCAATGCTGCTCCATTTCCCGCCAAATGTATTCAGGAGGCACAGGATATGACCTTCTCTTATAACAGTATGAATTCGCCACTGATAAACCACCTTAGCTTTAGCGTGGAGAGTAACGACAAGATATGTATTATAGGTAAGAATGGAAAAGGCAAGACAACCCTGCTGAAATTGTTAGCAGGAATCATGTCTCCTGGAGAAGGAAAGGTCAGAAATCACCCACAGACGAAAATCGGATATTATGAGCAGGCCAATACTGCAAATCTTAACAATAATCTCTCGGTTGAAGAAGAAATATCCTCAGGTGTCTCAAGCATAGAAAGGAAAAGAGTTCGTGACATCTGTGGCGCAATGATGTTCTCCGGAGACAGCGCTCTTAAGAAAATAGAGGTATTATCAGGTGGTGAAAAATGCAGAACCCTGTTGGGAAAGTTACTCGTAACACCAGCCAATCTTCTTTTGCTAGACGAACCAACCCACCACCTTGATATGCAATCATGTGAAGCCATGATGGACGCTATTGACAACTTTGACGGTGCAGTGCTAATGGTTACACATAACGAACATATTCTCCACAGAGTTGCAAACAAGTTAATCGTATTCCACCATGATAGAGTATTTCCTTTTTATGGAACGTACTCACAATTCCTTGATCAGATTGGCTGGGACGATCAGGAAGGTGTTACAATCAAAAAGCCATCATCAAGGCAGCAGGAGAAACCAAAGAAAAGCCTCAGCATGAAAGACAAAAGAAAAGTTCGTGCCAAGTTTATTGCCAGACGTTCTAAAACCCTGACCCCCTACCAACAAAAAATCAAGGAGATTGAAAAGACTATAGTTAAGCTTGAACAACAGATTCATAACGATACGCAGGCTTTGATTAAGGCATCCAATGAACAGGATGGAAACGCTATCTCAAAATTGTCTAAATCACTAAAGCAAACACGCACTCAAACTGACACACTATACAAAGAGCTGGAAGACACAAGCGAAAAATATGAACAGAGCAAACTTGCATTCAAAGAAGAGGAACTTACATATAAATAGCCTTTTCCACCTACCCCATTTCTGCGTCAGGCAAAACACCGCTATCACCTTGACATTATATTGATTATTTGTTATCTTGAAAATTTGAAATAGGAGGAAACGAAATATGCCATTATATGAATACAAATGCAGTGAATGTGAAAAAAGTTTTGAGATACTGCAAAGGGGCAATGAAAAGGTAGTCTGCCCGAAATGTGGTGGAACATCATTGGAAAAACAGTTCTCAGTATTTGCAAGTAGTTCATCATCTGAATCAGCCTCAGATGGAGGCGGCATGCCGTCATCACCCGGTTCCTGCGGGACAGGTTGTTGTGGAATGCAGGGTCACTGATTCAAATTTTAGCTCCGGTATACACCGGGGACTGAAGCTTAATTGAAAGGAGATAAATATGGCTGCCAAGAAAGTATATACCTGTAAAACATGTGGAAGTGTTACTACAGCAAAAGGCCATTTGTGTGCCCCGGTCCCACAGAAAAAGACTGTTTATTGCGATTATTGCGGAGCAGTAGAAACCGATACAAGACATGTTTGCGCCCCTAAAGTCCTCAAGCTTAAATACTACTGTGCAAATTGCGGAAGGGTTGCTGTGAGCAAGAGTAATGTATGTGTACCAAGAGCAATACCACAGAAAAAGGCTAAGGCTAAAGCAAAACCAAAAGCGAATCCAAAGACAAAATCTGCTACCAGGAAAACGGCAGCAAAGAAGAAAAAGTAATTGGTAACATATTTTCTGGTCTTCTGAACTATCATCTTAAAAGCATCTTTCAAAAAAATAATCTACAACACGGTATGTCTATACCTCATGTAATTCGTATTAATACTGTCCTTATTCCATCTTATTTATATTTTACATTGGACAAACCATCATTTTTCATTTATTAGCAGATCACAAATATTCTTTCAATTCTTAGAACCGCTAATCAATTTCTTTCAACACTCTACCATAGAACTATAAATGGTACCTAAACGTATAATCATAATTGGCGCTGTAGCATCTGGGACAAAGACTGCCGCGAAGGCGAGGAGGGAAGACCCTTTTGCGAAGATAACACTTATTACGGAAGAAGCTGAAATCTCGTATGCATCCTGCGGGACACCCTATTTCATTTCAGACATCATCAAAGACAGCCACTAGATCGGAAGAGCANA
>JAANXD010000047.1 GCA_018263435.1 Candidatus Scalindua arabica
GGTGAATGGAAAGAGGATAAAAAACACGGACAGGGAACTTTTACTTTAGTTGAAGGAGGCAAATACGAAGGTGAATGGGTAGATGGCGCGTGTGAGGGTCAGGGCACCCATACATTTTCTAACGGTAATAAATATGTTGGTAAATGGGAAGGTTTTGCGGCTACCGGAGGGTGGTACTATTGGCCGGATGGACACAAAACATGGTCTTACATGGATGCAAACCTGGAGTGGGTCCATAAGCACTCAAAACCATAGGCAGTTACAGATTTGATTTTATAACATGGAAAGAGAGAAAAAGAATACGTGAAATTCAGTGAACTTGACATACCTTCAAGCATTCTCGGTGCACTCAAAAAGATGGGATATGATGAAATGACACCTGTTCAGGAGACGACGTATCCGATCATTTCTGCAGGACAAGATCTCTGTGCTCTGGCTGAGACCGGTTCGGGAAAGACAGCCGCCTGTGTAATCCCGCTCATTCAGAAAGTTGATACTGAACTAAACGCCATTCAGGGACTCGTGATTGTCCCAACACGTGAATTGTGTATTCAGTATGTGGCTGAGATCCATAAGATAGCGGCAAAGACCAGGATCGTTCCTTTTGCGGTGTATGGCGGCTTTGATAAAGAGATAGAGATGGCTCAGCTTAAGCATGAAGTACATATTCTGGTCGCAACTCCTGGCAGACTTCTTGATTATTTGTACGGCGGAGTAATCTCTTTCTCGCATGTAAAATGTGCTATCCTTGATGAGGCGGATGAACTTTTGAAGGTCGGATTTCTAGAAGATATTGAATTTATCATGTCATGTATCCTGCATAAACATCAGACGCTCCTTTTCTCCGCTACGATGCCTGATGATATCAAAACACTTGCTCACGACTGTCTCCATGATCCACAGCATATTTCTCTTATTACAGAGAGATCAGCGCCGGAAAGTATTGAGCATTATTTTGCTTACCTCCACCCAAAACACAAACAGACAGAGCTTATCAAATATCTTAAGGGTGAAGAAGTTGAACAGATGTTAATTTTTTGTAATGCCCGCCACATGGTTGATAAGCTGTTTAACGATATTCGGAAAGATTTTGAAGATATCGAGTTTATGCATGCGGGACTAAGCCAGGAGAAACGTTCTGCGATTTTCAGGCGATTCAAGCAAAGAAAGGTACGTTATCTTATTGCCAGTGATGTTGCCGGAAGAGGGCTTGATTTCTCACATATTTCGCATGTGATTAATTGGAATTATCCCAGAGGCAGTGAGCAGTATACACATCGTACCGGACGTACCGGGCGCATGGGGAAAAAGGGGAAGGCTTTGACCTTTGTAACTAAAAATGACCTCACAAGTCTTCGAGATCTTATTCGCAAAAAAAAGATAACGCCATACTGGATTGGGGAAGATCCGCTTAAAGTAAACAGGACACACCAAAAACGAAACACCCGCCGTAAGGGAAAGAGGCCATTTCGCAAGCATCCCGCCGGGGAAAAGGGAAGGCAGAAATAAAATGAATATCAAATCTGATAGTCTATTACATATTTCTCAACCTTCTCGTCTTTGTGCTTAAAGATAAGATATGGTGAATCAAACGTTACAGTTGTATATGGTGGAACCGATCGGGTCAGCCAGACATTTCCGCCTATTGTGGAGCCTTTCTGGATAACAGTGTTACCGCCAAGAATTGTAGACCCTGCGTAAATGGTAACATCATCCTCGACTGTAGGGTGCCTTTTTTTCTTCTTTGCTTTCCTGATTTTATCAACATTAGACAAACTAAGGGCTCCAAGTGTGACATGCTGGTAGAATTTTACGTTTTTACCAAGTACAGACGTGCATCCGATTACCACACCGGTTCCATGGTCAATAAAAAATCCCGGCCCTATTTCTGCTCCGGGGTGAATGTCTATCCCTGTCTTCTCATGAATGAATTCGCTCATCATTCTGGGTATGTAAGGCACCTCCTGCAATTCCAGAAAATGTGCTAAACGATAAACTAATATTGCCCTAACGGATGGATAGCTCAGCACAACCTCATAATAACTATTCGCAGCAGGGTCTCCGTCATATGCGGCCTTGATATCCAGATTTACTACTTCTCTGATTTCAGGGATACTCTCAAGTAAAAGGTATGAAACTTCAACAGCCTGGTCCCAGCACTCTCCCTCCGAACGGGTGCAGTCAATACCCTCCTTGCATTCGTGCCTTAAACTCTTTTGTATTAAATCTGACAAGCACTCCAGAGCGTTAGAGCATTGGGCCAGAAGATATCCCTCAAGGTGGTTTTTGTCGTCAGTTGCCTCCTCGTAAAAACCCGGGAACATGATTGTCGATAATAATTTTACCAGCTTTCCAACCTCCTTTTTGGACGGGAGGCAGGGTTCTTCCAGATGTTTGATGCCGCCGTGCTTTTCGTAGGATTCTCTAATCGAGGACGTAATACTACTCAGCCGAGATTCGTTTTCCTTGCTGTTTATAGGATTATTCATTTTATTACTTTTCGACATCCTTAAATAGATCAGTTGATATATAGCGCTCTCCGGTGTCAGGTAATACTACCAGGACATTTTTGCCAGGTCCCGCATCTCTGGCAACCTGTAACGCTACATGCATGTTTGCACCGGAAGAGATACCACAGAAGATGCCTTCCTCTTTTGCAAGGCGTTTAGACATGCTGAATGCTTCATCTGCAGAAGCCTGCTTTACTTCGTCGACTACATCATTATTATATATACCTGGCACGAACCCTGCCCCGATTCCCTGGATTTTATGAGGTCCGGGGTCTCCTCCGGACAGGACCGGAGATTCTTTCGGTTCCACAGATATATTCTTTATACCATTAAAATGCTTCTTTAATACCTCACCTGCTCCGCTTACAGTACCACCGGTTCCGACGCCTACTACAAAATAGTGCAAGTCTTTCCCTTTAAAATCCTCAACTATTTCAGGGCCTGTTGTTTCACGATGAACTTGCGGATTGGCCGAGTTATCAAATTGCTGGGGTTGAAAATACCCCTTTTCATCAACAAGCTCTTGCGCCTTTGCAACGGCGCCTTTCATACCTTTTGGACCTTCGGTCAGGACAATTTCTGCTCCAAAATATCTGAGAAGGGCGCGCCTTTCGAGACTCATAGTCTCAGGCATTGTAAATACGGTCTTGTATCCTTTGACGGTAGCTACCATTACCAATGCAATCCCGGTATTACCGGATGTAGGCTCCACTATTGTGTCTCCAGGCTTCAGCAAACCTTTCTTCTCCGCATCCACTATCATTGCCAGGCCGATACGGTCCTTTACGCTGCCTGCCGGGTTAAACATCTCTAACTTTGCATAAATATTTGCGCACTTCTCGTCAGGTATCTTATTTATTTTCACAACTGGTGTTCTTCCGATTGTAGCTAAAATGTCATCATAAATAGGCATTTTTTTCTCCTCAAAAAATTGATTAACTGCTTCTTGGTAAAGATTACATTTTATGGGTTTGTCGGGTTCTCTCCGGTTGGTGTTGATATTATTTTGCTTCGCTCAATGGATTGTAAAGCTAAATACTGCTCACCAAATTTACTCATATTTTGAAACTCGGTGTCAAATAGTCCAAAGTGACGTTCCTCATCCATGACAAGTTCTTCGAAAAGCTTCCTGGAAGTAGAGTCTGCGTTTGAGCTGCATTCTATAGCCAGTTCATTATATAGCTTAGTGCTATTCTCTTCCATTGATTTTGCCTCTGTCAGCATGTCCTTAACATCGCGAATCTTTTCTGTCTTGGTTGATGGCCGCATTTCAACATCACCTTTAAGAAATAGAATCCTTTCTGCAAGGCGTTCAACATGTATCATCTCTTCTATCGCTGTTTTCCTGAAAAGATTGGCCAGCAGATCATATCCTTGATCACTGCAGTGAAAATAAAAATACATATACTGATTTACTCCACTTAACTCCTCTGCCACAGCTTTGTTCAGTGGTTCTATACTTTTTTCGTACATGAATACCTCCTTAATCTTGAATATGAAAATTCAATGAAGAAGCCTTAAACAGCCATTATTTAATAACATATTCTATTCTTTATTTATTCCCTATCAACCTATTTTTTTTGTTTTTAGCTTCTGTTGTTTTCCGTGGTTAATTATCTCTTTTGTTTTCCGTATTTTTGCCTTTATTTTTTTGCTTCTGGCATCTTACTTCTCGACTTTAACTTCAGTGTCCCTTTGCGTTTATCCCTGTCCGCCGCCTGCCTGCCCCTGCCTGTCGGCAGACAGGGGTAGGCAGGGTTTGCTAGGCGGGTGCGGTGAATAAGAGGTTTTTAGGAAAAATATCAGTAGGACATCTTTTGGGGGTGCCGTTATGCATAATACCGTCTCAGTTTAAAAAGTGAGTTGTTTGAAGGCGTTTAGTTAATTGTAATATTTTTAGCTTTAAATCCCGTAAGAGGGGGAAAGGTTAGAGAGGTGAAAAGAAATGAAGATCAGCAAGAAGACTGCTTTTATACTTATCAAGAATGCTGTATTATCTTTTATCGTATTTATTGTTATATCCCTGTTGAGCATGACCATTATAGACAGTATGCAGGCAGAAGTTTTTACTGCCACGGCCTACTGTTCATGCAAGAAATGTTGTGACAAAGAACCGTCGAACAAATGGTATGGCATTACGGCGTCAGGCAGACAGGCAAAATGGGGGACTGTGGCCGTAGACCGAAGGCATATAAAACTTGGCAGCAGGTTAAGGATTGAAGGATTCCCAGATACCGTTTTCAGGGCTGATGATGTAGGCGGAGCCATAAAGGGAAAACGCATTGACCTCTGGTTTCCCAGTCACAGGAAAGCATTGGAATTTGGAAGAAAGAAACTGGTAGTTGAGCTGGTAAGTGATTTGTGATGATAAAGTGTTCAATATAAAACAGGTGCGCAAGCTTATTTAAGCACCTACTTTACGGGGAAGTTTTTACAATGTCAGATGCAAACTTGCGCACCTAAAAACCAACCTTTCTCTTGCTATATTATACGACTATTTTGTGTGTTTGGTACATCAAAATTAGTCATTAGTCATTTGTAATTTTTTAGACAGGCGGTCACGTCCGCCTCAGGTGTGAATTAACAGGATCAGTGTCATGTCCTCGGCGTCTTCTGTCCGGGGATATCAGCGTATATCCGCGTCCAATGTCTTTTGCTTTTACCTTTCGTCTTTTCACCTACATTTAGTTTTCCTCTGTGTTCTCTCCGTCCTCTGCGTTAAGATTTGTTTTTTTCGTGATTTTCCGTGTCTTTCGTGGTTAAATCTATCACTTTTACAACATATTAAATATCTTCAAAAAGATAGTCTTACTTGTTTATACGGGTAAGATTTTCACATTACATTATTACAAAACCTTACATCGGTTATCGATACTGGAGGGTATTCGATGGGTAAGAACATCATTTTATTCGCTGATGGCACCGGAAACAGAGGCGGCTATACACCCGATAGCAACGTTTACAAGGCCTACAATGCAGTCGAACTTCACGATCTATCCAATGAACAGATCACGTTTTATGACGATGGAATAGGTACTCAGAAGAACAAGTATGTACGCGCCATTTCGGGTGCATTGGGATTTGGATTCAGGACGAATGTCTGTGATCTTTATGAATTTCTTGCGAGGAACTATGAACCAGATGATCAGGTATATCTTATGGGGTTCAGCCGCGGCGCTGCCACAATAAGGGCGTTTGCCGGTTTTATTGCTACCTGCGGCCTTGTCAAGGGTACGGGCCAGAACGGTAAGAAACTGGACAGGAAAACATTGCAGGATCGTGTAGAAGAGACTTTTAAAGGATACATAAATTTACAAAAGATAAAGATACGAGACGCAAAGTTACAAACTCATGAAAATCAGTTTCTCACTGAGCAGAAAAGGTTTCTACATAAGCAGGTTAGAGAACAGAAATCACACAGCATCGTTCCGATCAAGTTTCTTGGCGTCTGGGACACTGTCTCCTCGCTGGGATTCCCGCAAAAGTGGGACATTACTTCGTTCGGCATGTATGCGTTAAATGCTCTTTTCATGTCACTGGATCGTCTTACTGATTGGGGAATCTTCCGTCACCGCTTTTACAATTACGAACTCACAAACAACGTTTTATATGCCTGCCAGGCTCTCGCTATTGACGACGAAAGAACATCCTTCTGGCCAATGGTCTGGAACGAGAGGAACCGTTCAATCTCATCGCCAGTCGAGCAGGTCTGGTTTGCCGGTATCCAATCAAACGTGGGTGGTGGATATCGGCGGCCCGGTATGGCGAATGTAGCCCTGGAGTGGATGATGATCAAAGCGTGGGAGCAGGGCCTTGTATTCAAAAAAGATGCCCTTGAAAATGCCCACGATGATGCCAATGTACATGGCCGTATCTATAATTCCAGGGATGGCCTCTCCATCTGCTACCGGTATCACCAGAGAGATATCGAAGGTCTTTATAAAGACAAGCTGAAGGGCAATACCCGGGTCAAGATCCACGAAAGCGTAATTGAAAGGATGGAACGCAGGACGTCTAATTATGCACCGGGGAATCTTCCTCTGGATTTTGATGTAGTTGATACATCCGGTGCTGTGAGGAAAACACCTTTTAAAGTCATGGAGAAGGAACGGAAAGCGTCCATTAAGAAGATCAAGCTGTGGGTCGGCCTTAGAAAGTGGCTGTACGGAATATTCCTCGAATCTACGATTGCGGTTGCCTTTTTTGTCTGGTATTGGAAGGATACACCATCACAGAGTGGTGATGGACTGATGGGCCTTTTTGCAAAGCTATTGAATTGGATTCTACCGGACTTCTGTAGCGGTTTCATAACGGTAACAGTCGTTCAACATCCTGTATATTTCTGGAGTGTAGTTCTGGTGTTTGTCATCTACTGGCGTCTGTGGAATTTCTTCCGATCCCGGACAGTCGAGGCGAGTGAAGAATTGCGCGGACAGATCCTGTCGTCACTTCACAAACCGGAACCCGTACAGGGCAGCGAAGCTAAGGTATTGCAACATTGAAAACTACATTTGTGTATTTGTTATTCTTTAGACAGGCGGTCGCGTCAGCCTTGGGTGGGAATTAACAGTATCAACAGTATCAGCGTTTATCTGCGTATATCAGCGTCCAGCGTATTTGCCTTCCATCTTTTAACCTTTTTTTAGTTTTTTCTCTGCGTTCTTTCTTGTCCTCGCTTGTTGCTTGTCCTCGGCGCTTTCCAGTCCGGGGAGCGCTTTTTGTCCGGGGAGCGTTAAGATTTGTTTTCAAGGTTATAGTTGACATTTATCAATTAATGCATACAATTAAAGAAAAAATATGTATAAAGGAGATGAGATATGCGCAAAACAATGGAAATAAGTAAGCATAAGTTGGATGTGGCAAAGAAAATCTTACGAGCAAAAAATGATACTCAGACAGTTGATGAGGCTTTGTCTATGGTAATTGCAAATAAAGAAATTGAAAAGGCTATTAAGAATTTATTTGGATCCATGCCAAATTTTGAGACAAAATGAAGCCGATAGTTATAGATACATCTGTCTGGATTGATTGGGCCAGGGGCAAAAACGAAGAGAGTCTTAAATCGCTTCATAGGAGAATGATTTATATGCCATCTGTTGTAATAATGGAATTACTTGCAGGTGCCAGAGACAAATATTCTAAAAAAACAATAAAATCAACAATAGATCCATTTATTAAGCATAATAGAATAGTAAATCCCGGATTAAAAGATTTTGCTAAAGCAGGTGAGATTTTATCACAATTAGAGTGGCCGGCATCTAAAAAGTCGAATGATGTATTAATAGCCGTATTAACCAGGAAAATAGGTGCACAAATAATAACATCTAACTCAAGAGATTTTGAACCTGTCTGTAAATTATTAAACATAAATATCTTAAACACTTCATAACCATTCTCCGTTCTTTTCTGCGCTCTTGCGCTTGTCCTCCCTGCCCGCCGCTTTGGAGACTGTGGCATATTTACTAAGCCTATACGGCTTTTTATCCTTCTTGATTATGACATAGTCTCTTGCTAGGCGGGTGCGGTGAATAATCTGTATTTCTCTTTTTGTGTTAATTCGTGCAATTAGTGTCTTTTTTTTCGTGATTTTCCGTGTCTTTCGTGGTTAAATCTATCACTTTTACCACATTCTAAATATCTTCATAAAGATAGTCTTATTTGTTTATACGAGTAAGATTTTCACATACATTTATTCGCAACAAGTTTTTGCTTACCTTGCAGTCCTTTTATTGAAATAATAATGGAAATTACCAATTACCACGCTAAATATTATGCGCATGATTTGCTTAAATCTTCTACA